>JALZFP010000045.1 GCA_030861485.1 Actinomycetota bacterium
GCAGCCCACTCTGCTACTTGTCGGTTAGTCGGGCTATGAGAAGCTTTGTTATTCTTTCGCCGTTGAGCTCGCTCATCTTGCGGCCCAAATGCGTCACCAGCGTTGGGCGGTTCTCATGCCGCTTCTCGTACTTCCGCAGCTCTGTGAGCTCGCTGACCGAGAGCTCGTCTATCTTCTTGAGCACCTCACTGACGCCCAGCTCATCGTAAAACTCGATCGGTAGTCCTTGACCGATAGTGCTTGATAGTTCCTTGGCGCCCTCCGAACCTCCCTGAGCGACCCTCGAACCTTCCTGGGAGGGAAGGCGTGGAGCGCCAAAGAGGAGGTTAATGTAGGTGCTCGCCGACCCCTGGACCATCCGCTGGAAGGCCTGTTGCTGCTGCTGAGCCATCTGCCACACGTGCTGCTGTTGGTTCTGAGCCTGAGCGGTAAGGACCCGCGGCATTACAAGCCATCCCTGGGCGCTTCCCGCCGCTCTGTCGTTTCCCTTTACATGTTTCTCAGCCACTCGTTTCTCTTTCCTCGGTTAACTTTCTCCGGCACCCGGTACTTGAAGGGTACTTAAACCACCCGCACGTTCCAACGCCACCTATACCGGAGTCTGTATTCTGCCTACCAGCTGTTAGACTTCACGCTCCGCTCGCGCTTCATTAGGTCTTAGCGCCGCTACTCACCGGAAGTTTTGCCCCTTTCACCTGATCCTCTCCTTTCCGCTTCCCGAAAGGAGTGATCAGTTTCGTTCTTCCTGCATACCCCTCTAACGGTATCGGCCGGGTGGGATTACGGAAGGAGCCCCGCCCGGCCGTCTTTGGGTACCCGAAGCCCGTCGCCGCGCCTACACGAGAGGCGGCGAGCGGCGAGAGTCAATCGACTATCTACCTACCTCCGTCCGAAGAGCTAGTTGTCACCTCGTTGCTCCGGTTGTAGGCTTTACTCACGATGTCCTGGGCTACCTCCCGTCCCCCCAGCCCGAAGGCTATCGCCGCAGCCAAAGCCACTGCGCCGAGCAGGATCAAGAACGTGGGTGCCGTTAGCTGCACGGCGATGCCCAGCTCCGTGATGGCGGCGAAGACCGCGTAGACGATGATGGCGTACTGAACCACACTCGCCAGGACGCCCGACCCCGTGGCCCCTCGGACTATCCCAGACACGAAGTTGGCCAAGAGCGCCGCGAGTACGAGGATGAGGATGGCGGCTATGATGCTCGGAATGAAGGCTATAAGCTGCGCTAGCACCGCCGAGACCTGCGGTATACCCAGAGCGTCTGCGGCCATGGTAAGGGCGATGATGAAGACGAACCAGAAGACCAGTTTGCCGATGATGCTGGTCGGGGTCTGGTTTGTCTGGGTTCTGTCGAAGAACTGCTTTATACCGCCCTTCTCCATCCACCCCTCGAAGCCTATGCCCTGCAACACCCGGCCCACGACGGCCTGCAGAACCTTGGCCACGATGTAGCCGACGATCAGTATGACGATCGCGCCGATAAGCTGCGGCAGGTACGACAAGAACGTGCTCAACGCGTTCTGTAGCGGCTGAAATAACGTGTCGTTCATCTACTATCTCTCCTTTACTTATTGTTTTGCAAACAGCTTACGGACGCCTACGGCCGGTCCTGGCGCCCAAAGCGCCACCTACGGCCCCACCGACGAAGGGGGCGAGCAGGGCGAGGATGCCCGCGCCCGTCAGAATCGTGCCCAGGTTCTGCGGCGCGTCGTTCGGGGTGCTGGGAAGGGTTACGCCGCTCAGGTTGTCTAGGAAGCTGAGGCCTAGCAGCGCCCCTACGCCCGCCAGGACTATGGTGACTACCAGCATCAGTACGGGGACCAGGAGGCCGTGCTTGAGGCCCGAGCGGCTCGCAAGACGCCCGGCGACGTAGCCGCCGATGATGAAGGCCAGGAGCAGGGTGATCAACAGGCCGACGAGGCCCGCCATCCCGCCCTCAGTGGCCGAAGTGCTTCCTCCGTCGCCCAGTATCGCTCCTACTATCGCGCCGACGATGCCGCTGAGGATCAGGCCAGCCCCCAGCGCCGCCAGCCAGCCAAAGACGACGCTGAGCCAACTCGTGCCCCGCTCTTCGCTCCCTCCGCGGTGCGCCTCGCCACCGTGGTGCGCCTCGCGCGAGCCGTGCCCTTCGC
>JALZFP010000051.1 GCA_030861485.1 Actinomycetota bacterium
TCAAAGACCCCGGTGGGTTCGCTCTGGGCCTGATCAACGGCGTCATCGTCGGCGAGAGGGCCCGCGGAGAATTCCCCAACCTGCAGACGCAGCAGACCTTTCTCCTGCGGGTAGACGAGCAGGCCGACGCGACGGCGGTGAGCCGGGAGCTGAAAAAGGAGTTCGCGGCTAGCGGCGCGCAGACCTTCTTGCTCGACGACCTCCTGGGACGTGGACAGCAGTTTATGGACACCTTTGTGAAGATCGTGCAGGCCTTTCTGGCGTTCGGGCTCGTGGTCGGCGTGGCGGGGCTGGCGGTCATCAGCGCCCGCGCCGTGCACGAGCGGCGGCGCGAGATCGGGGCTCTGAGAGCATTGGGTTTTAAGAAGGGCATGGTGGGCTGGCAGTTTCTCGTCGAGAGCTCCTTTATCGCCCTGCTCGGTATATTGCTCGGTGTGGCCGTCGGTACCCTGGGCGGCTACAATCTCTTTAGCGTCGTCTTAGACGACCCGGACGCCCGGTTCGTCTTCCCATGGTCGCAGATGCTCGTTATCGGTGCCGGCGTCTGGGTGGCGTCGCTCCTTTTCACCATCGTCCCAGCTGTGAGGGCCTCTCGGATACCGCCCGTCGAAGCCCTCCGGTATGAAGGCTAGTAGAGGTAAGAAAGCTATGAGGGCGTACGACTCGAACCGAGAGGGACCAGAAGAGCGCAACGGCCGCACCCTGGAAAGCGCTCGTCGCGAGCGGGGTCTCTCACTGGAGGAGGCCGCCCGGTGGACGGGTATCCCGGTTCGCATACTCGAAGGTTTGGAGAAAGAGAACGGTGCCCGCGTCCCCGGCGTCTTCGACTCCCGGGTCTTTCTGAGGAACTACGCCGAAGCCCTGGGCCTCGACGGCCGTACATTCTTCCGCCGGGACGTGGTGGAGCCGGAAGGCGTCTCCGAGGATCCGCCCGAAGCCCGGTCTGAAAAAGCCTCCTCGCCGGATGTGGACCGTCCCATCATGGTCGAGGCGCGGGGCGTGTATAAAAGCTACGAGGCGGAGGAGATCACCGTACACGCCCTGGAGGACGTGAGCCTCCAAATAGAGGAGGGAGCCCTGGTCGCCGTGATGGGCCCCTCCGGGTGCGGCAAGACCACGCTCTTAAACGTCCTCTCCGGTCTCGACGAGGCGGATAGTGGCGAGATCTTTATCGCCGGCGAACCCCTGCACGCGATGGACGATGCCCGCCGCACCGAATACCGCGCCCGCTACATGGGCTTCGTCTTCCAGGGCTTCAACCTGATGCCCGTTCTCTCTGCCGTGGAGAACGTCGAGCTACCCCTGCTAGTCGGTGGGGCCGGCGTGAGTGCAGCTCGCAGGCGGGCCCTGGAGGTTCTAGATCAGGTCCACCTCGCGCACAGGGCGCACCACCGTCCCAGCCAGCTCTCCGGCGGCCAGCAGCAAAGAGTGGCGATAGCCCGCGCTCTGGCGAGCGAGCCGGCGATAGTCTGGGCCGACGAGCCGACCGGCAACCTCGACTCCGACACCTCGCAAGAAGTTTTGGATCTCTTACTGCGGCTGAACCGCGAGAACGGGCAGACCTTCGTCGTGGTAACCCACGACCCTGGCGTCGGCGCCCGGATGGACTACACCGTTCGTATGCGCGACGGCCGGATAGCCGAGCAGCCCGAAAGTTCTAAGGAAACGGCGTCCGGGACGTAGCGCGCCCTCGCGAGACAACCCGCGAGGCTGTACCATGCAGACAAATCCTAGGCGGACAGGAGGGTTTTTGCGCCGGTTTGGGGTGTTCGTTTTCGGTGCCGTGCTCGGCGCGGCGCTCCTGTGGGGCAGCGCGTTCGCGGGGCTTGCCCTGGGCTTCTCGGGCGCCGAGGGTGGCGCTTTTTCGGTTGTTCTGCTGTTCGCTATCGTGGCCGCCGCCGTGGCGCTCGGCGGGTTTCTAGCAAGGTTTTTATTGCACGGCGGTTCTTCACCACACTCTGCGCGTGTAGGCCTCTTTGTCGGCGGGTCGTTCTTCGCGGGCGCGTTCTTGAGCGGGGTCTTTTTGGGCGTGATGATTCTGCTTGACGCCACCGCCTCGCAGCGCACGCTGTTCCTGTTAGTCGCCGGGCCGGGGCTCGGGCTGATGTACGGCATAGTCCTCGGGATGCCCGCGATCGTGGGGGCCGCCCTCGCGCAGACGAGGTTCTACGCGCGAAGGGGAGGCGGGACTACCGGATGAGCCTCCTTGCGGCCTGGGACGTCCTCGGCGTCTCGCTCGTCTTGTCCCTGCTGTTCCTCGGGCCGTTCGCGTTCGGGGTAAGCCTCATGGCCTGGTCTGGCCTGCGCCCTTCTAGTTCCCCCGGACGCAGGGCTTTGGGCGTCACGTTGGGCGCTTTGGTGTGCCTCGCGCCCGTTCTCCTGTTCCCGGGGTTTAACCCCGGCTGAACCCCCGCGCCTAAACCAGCGCCTAAACCATTTGGTAGAGGTCCAGGTCCGCCCGGACCACGCCGCCCTTCACGTCCCGGTGCAGGTGGAAGCCGAACTTCCGGCTCAGACGCTGCATCGTACGATTCTCCGGGAGTATTTCGGCGATTAGCCGGTGCAGACCCTCGTCGCGGGCGCCCTCAAGGATCTTCTCTAGCAGCACGCTCCCTACGCCTCGGCCCTGGAAACTGTCGTTCACCAGGAGGGAGAACTCGGCCTCTTCCGGGAGGGAATGGTTACTGCTGAGGCGGCTTACACCCAAGATCTCGGGCTCCCCAGTTTCGGGGTTCGTCATCTCGGCGACGAGGGCCATCTCGCGGTCGTAATCTATAAAGCAGATGCGAGTCAGGCGCTCGTGCGCGGTCCTCCTTGTGAGGTTCATCGCGTGAAAGTAGCGCATGTAGACGCTGCGCTCGGAGAGCGACTCGTGGAACCTGACCATCAGGGGCTCGTCCTCTGGCCGGATCGGACGCACGGTTATAGGCGTGCCGTCCTTTGTCTCGGCCTGGCTTACGTACTGGTTGGGATAGGGCCGGATGGCGGTGCGGGGCAGCTCCTCTTCTTCTGTTTCAGGGTCGTGCAAGACAACGCGGGCGTCGAGCGCGACCAGGCGCTCCGGGGAGGCGAGCAGCGGGTTTATGTCGAGCTCTCGCACAAAGGGCTGCTCGACGATGAGCCGGCTGAAACGCACGAGCAGCTTCTCCAGGGCTCCCAGATCCACCGGCGACCGGCCCCTGATACCCTTGAGGGCCTCCACGATGCTGGTGCGTTCGATCATCCTGCGCGCCAGGGTCGTGGTGAGCGGCGGCAGGGCCAGGGTGGTGTCGCTGTAGACCTCAACGAGCTGGCCGCCCGACCCGAAGAGCAACACGGGCCCGAACTGCGGGTCTGTGCTACTGCCGACGATAAGCTCGTACCCCTCCGCGCTAACCATCGGCTGCACCGTGACGCCGTCGAACTGCCCGGCCCCGGCCTTCTCGGCGACCGAAGCCTCTATGGCCGCGTAAGCTTCGCGGACGGCCTCCACATCCTGCAGGTCGAGCCTGACGCCGCCGACGTCGGTCTTGTGGGTGATCGTCTCGGAGTAGAGCTTGAGGACGACGGGGTAGCCCAACGTCTCCGCGTGTCGGACGGCCTCCTCGGCGTCGCGGGCGACGCGGGTCTCGACGGTCGGGATGCCGTAGGCGGCGAGGATCTCCTTGGCCTCCCACTCGGTGAGGAGCGTACGACCCTCGCCGCGGGCATCCGCAACGATCTCCTCGGCTCGCTTCCGGTCTATGCTGTTCTCCTCGACGAACTCGGGGGTCTCGTAGGTGGCGCGCAGGTTGTAGGTATAGCGCCACATGTGATCGAAGATGCGGGCAGCGTTGTCCGGGTAGCCGAAGGTAGGTATCCCAACCTGGCTGAGGATCTTCTCGCCCTCCTCGACGGCGGTACCGCCCATCCAGCTCGCCAGCACCGGCTTACCACGCGTTTTGGCGTGGTGTTCGAGGCTCCTTGCGGTGCCGGCCGGGTCGGTCATGTCCTGGGGGGTGAGCACGACGAGCAGGCCGTCGCTACCTGGATCTTGGGCCGCGACCTCCACGGCTCTTGCGTACCGCTCGGGGCCGGCGTCGCCGAGGACGTCTATGGGATTGCCGTGGCTCCAGTGGGCCGGTAAGAAGTCGTCAAGACCTTCCACCGTCTCCGGGGAGAGCTCCGCCAGCTCACCGCCGTCGGCGACGAGGGCGTCGGTGGCGAGCACGCCGGGACCGCCGGCGTTGGTGACGATGGTGAGCTTCGGCCCTTTAGGCCGGGGCTGCTTGGAGAGCACCTCGGCCATGTCGAAGAGGTCCGAGATGCTCTCGACCCGCACGACGCCGCTGCGCCGGAAGGCGGCGTTTATTACCTCGTCGCTGCCGGCCAAAGAGCCGGTGTGCGAGGCGGCGGCATGAGAGGCGGCCTCGGTGCGGCCGGCTTTTATAACAATGACCGGCTTGGTGAGCGACACCTCCCGCGCCGCCGAGAGGAACGAGCGGGCGTCGCCGATAGACTCCATGTAGATCAGTATGCTCTTCGTCCTCGAGTCGTCGCCGAGGTAGTAGATCAAATCGCCCCAATTTACGTCGATCATCGAGCCGACCGAGACGAAGTGGGAAAACCCGACGTTCTCCTTGAGGCTCCAGTCGAGGACGGCGGTGCAAAGGGCGCCGCTCTGGCTCAGAAATCCTACGTTGCCAGGTTTCGCCATGGCCCCTGAGAAGGTGGCGTTCAGGCCGCTCTTCGGGCTCATCACCCCGAGGCAGTTGGGGCCCACGACCCGTATCCTGCCGCGCCGTGCCTCCTCCAGGACCTGTTGCTCTAGCTCGACGCCCTCCTCGCCGGCCTCCTTAAAGCCGGCGGAGATGATGATGGCGCCCTCCACGCCGGCCTCGGCACACTCGCGCATGATTCCTGGTACGGTCGGCGCGGGCGTAACGATGACCGCGAGATCCACCGGTTCGGGCACCTCGGAGACGTTGGAGTAAGCCTTGATCCCCGATACGCTCGACCGGTTCGGGTTGACCGGGTAGACGGTACCCCCGAACGGGTTGTTTATCAGGTTTCGCATCACGGTGCGCCCCACGCTCCCGGCGCTGTCGGTCGCCCCGATCACCGCAACCGACTGAGGCCGGAAAATCGCGTCCAGAGACCGCTTCTCGTACCCGAGCACGTCGTGCGCCGGATCGCCCGTTGGTGGCTTTTTCATCGAACGCTCCTCGTTGGCCGCCTGCTCTCTAACCGTTGCCCCGCGAAAGGTTGAAGATAACCTCCGCCAAAACTCTCACTATATATGCTCATGGCACATATATTCATAACACAGGTCCTGGCGGGATAACGTTGATGGCTTCACCATCCGGGGCCCCTGCGCAGAGGCATCTGGTTTCGGGCGTGAGGGATACAACGCTCGGATAATTCGATCCGGGGCGTTCCGGGGCCGGGCGGAGAAGAGGAGTGTCCCGAAGAAGGACGAGGTCGGATGGGATCTGCGACCGCTGAAGCCTACCGGTAACCGGTAAGGAAACCTCCCGCAAGAGGTAGGTAGTTTGCTTCGACGGCGGATGTTGTGCCTGCGGAGAGCTAGCCGGGCGAACCGAGGAACGGTCGGAAAGCAGACAGAGGTGACGGCCAAGGCCCGGCTCGAGGAGTGCTCCCACCTCCCGATAAGCGCGAGGAGATGGGCTATAGCGAGAAGAAGCACAGGGGCGCGGCGGGCGGATCGATCCCGGGCAGCACGCCATCGGACGAGGTTTACCGGTGCTGACCAGATCGGCAACCAGGGAGTCGCGTCTCTACCGAGCCCTCTTCCTGACCACGCCCTCCAGCAGCGTGCGGTTCGGGATGCGGTAGAGGTAGCCGTCCTCGGAGCGGAGGGTAACGGCGGAGTAGCCGAGCTGCTCGATGGTGCCCTCGACGCCGTTTACCGAGATCTCGTCGCCAACCTCCATATCTTCCTGAACGTAGCGGCCGGCGGCTATGTTGCCTGAAAGGGGGACGAGGCCCTGGCCCAGGGCGAGGGCGGTGACGAGGCCGATGGTGGCGAGGAGTACCGTGGCGAGGAGGATCAGCACTGAGGTCTCGAGGCCGAGCTGGCCTGCGGCCAGGAGGCCGGCTACGGCGACGACCGTGGCGAAGACGGCGCGCCTGAAGATGCCCGAGCCGCGCAGGCCCGCGCTCTCGGCCTCGCGGGCTATCAGGTCCGCCAGCCAGCCTGCGGCCGTCACACCTGCGATCAGGATGACAAACGCCACCAGCGCCCGTCCGGCGAGGGTGACTACCTGGTCCATGGTCTGCTCCAGGGAGGAGAGGCCCAGAACGCTCAAGGCCCCCGCGACCCCGGTTATGAGGACGCCCCAGAAGACGATAAGGCCCAGGAGATTCGAGGGACCACCACCGTAGCCGAGCTGCCGAAGGGAGTCCGTAGCCCCGGTCCGCCCGGCGATCTCGTCCAATCCTATGGCTTCGAGTAGACGGGCCGTCAGGCGTTGCAACATTATGGCCGCGACGAACGCCACGAGCATGACGACCACGGCGCCAACGAGCCTCGGGATGAACTCGCCGAACGCGTCCCCGAGGTTGGTCAATATCTCGCCCAGAGTATCCTCCACCCTTTTGCCTCCTGCTTAGACCATTATCCGGCAGAGCCCGGGGCCCTGAGCCCCAAATAATAGACAAAAGCGTTGAGGTAGACCCGCCCGACGCCGGCGATGAGGATCTCCGCTTGCCGGAAGAAGGCCGAGATCATCGCCCGCCGGATGACATGGTCGATTACCGCCTCGGGGACCTCGGGCCTCTCCTCGCCGATGGCGCCGAGCATGGCGAGCATTCTGAGGTAGGACTCGGCCAGCCGGAGCGCCTGGGCATCTTCCAGGATGAGCTGCTCGACCTCCCGCATCTCCTCGGGCGAGAGCTCGCTCGCGGCGTAGGCCCCGATTTTCTCCAGGATCTCCCAACGCTTCCGCCCGCCGATCATGCCGAGCCTCTCTCCGCGGAGAGCGCCACCAGTAGGGCGGCCCGGCCCCTGTTGACCCAGCCTTTGGCCGTTCCCTCAGGTACCTCCAGGACGTGCGCGACCTCCACGTAGCTCAATCCCTCCATGTGCCTCAATACCAGCGCCGCCCGGTGCTCGGGCCGCACACGCTCCAAGGCTCGCAAGAGCTCCTCGCGGCGCTCACCGGCCACGGTCGCCGCCTCGGGGTCGTCCTCGATGCTGGGCGGGACCGGGAGGTGGGCAAGGTCTTCGCCGGTCTCCCGTGCCTCCCGCGACTGCTTCCTCCGGTAGGCGCTCAGACAGGTGTTGACCGTTATCTTGTACAGCCAGGTACTGAACGCACTCTCACCCCTAAACGACTTTACGTTTCGCCAAACGCGGATCCAGACCTCCTGGGTCGCGTCCTGGGCGTCGCTGTCTCCCAGTATCCGCGCGGCCACCCGATATACGAGCCCAGAGTGCTCCCGAACCAGCTGCGAGAAGGCTTCGATGTCGCCCCTCGCTACCTTACGTGTCAGGTTGTAATCCTTGAAGGTCATGCGAGGGGCGTTGTCCTCCGCCGTGCTGCCGCTCCGAGTGGCCTGCCGCAGATCTGTTTTCGCCCTCAATTTAACAGACTCATGCTTCTCCACTAGGGTTACGGCAGGCAAACCCCCCTCCCCGAAAACATTCGAGAGATTCGCCCGAACGCTGTAGCAGAGTCGTCTCCCCTGAGGTTCAAGACGTTGTGGCGCGAGGGTAACCGCTTGCCTACTTGTGGGGAGGTTAGCAGCGTGCGTGTTACAGAGGTGCGGGAGAGGGGCGAGGAAAGCGTGCTGGTCGAGCTTGGGAGTGAGTTCGAGCGGCACGACCTGAAGTATTTAAGGAAGACCGTAGACGACGTGCTCACGCTCCGGATGAGGGCGGTCTGTACCTCTTCGGGAACCTCTTCGGGGTAGCCTTCCTCGACGTGAAGATCATGCGGGAGCCAACCATCTACTCCTACCTCTGCGCCCCCCACCTGATCCTGCGCAACCTCTCCTGACAGGTATGGACGAGCGTCGCCGCCTGCGGCTTGGGATCCTGGCCCCAGTTCTACCACGCGGCCGATGCGGCCTACCCCCGGGCCTACCCCCGGGTCTGCTGAGAAAGGTGCTCGCCCGGAGGGCCCCCGGGGTCTCTAGGAGGTCAAGATGCGTGAAAGGATGCCGCGCGGCTTGACGGCTGAAGACTCTATTACGGTCGAGAGCGCGATGACGAGCGCGAGAAGGGATAGAGCGGAGGGACCGGTAATGGAGATCAGGCGCTGAGCCCGGGCGGCACCTTCGGGGGTCTCCGGCGCGGGCTGCGTCCCCGCCTCGACTGGGGTTCCACCTTCCGGCGCGCCCTCGGGGGCCTCTTTCGCGATCCTGGCCCCCATTACGCCGGAGGCAATCCCGTTGATGACCGCCCCGCCGAGCAAGAGGTTCTTTGCCCGTGCCAGGGCGGGGGCCTTGAGCTCTGCGTCCCCCCTCAAACCCCCAAGCCTCCATGTAAGGACCGTGGCGGCGATAGTCGCAAAGATGACCGCGTTGAAGCG
>JALZFP010000111.1 GCA_030861485.1 Actinomycetota bacterium
GGCAGGAGGCGCCCTCGGCCTCGTAGCGCGCGCCCCAACCGGTAGGGTCCACGTCGCCTATAAATCCGACCGACGGCGAGGCGCGCTTTATCTCGGAGATTACAGAGAGTCCAGGCTTTCGAAGCGCCCCCGCGAAGTCGCGCTTCTCAAAGAGGAGCGCCTCCTGGTAGAGGTTGCCCAGGTTCGTACTGCGGCGGAGCCCTTTGGCCCGCTCTAACGCGGCGGCGGTGAGCCTGTCGAGAACGGTTGGACGGTCGCTCACACCAGGCCCCCGACACCCGCCAGCCGGCGGGTGGCGCGGACGAAGTTCTTCAGTGCTTCCGTGGCGGCCCCGCTCGCTATGGACTCTCCGGCAAGGCGGACGCCCTCTTCGAGGGCCTTCGCCCGGCCAGAAACGTAGACGGCGGCGGCGGCATTCAGCAGGATCACGTCCCGCGCGGCCCCCTCCTCCTCGCCGGAGAGCACGTCTTTGAGGACGCGAGCGTTCAGGTGGGCGTCGCCACCCAGCAGGCCGTCGGGATCGTGGTGAGGGAGTCCGAACTGCTCCGGCGAGATCTCGTACTCCGTGACGCCCCCGTCAGAGACCTCCGCCACGCGGGTCGACCCGGTCACGGTGACTTCGTCTAGCCCGTCAGTCCCGTGCACAACGAGCGCCTTCTCTGCACCGAGCGCCCGCAGGGCCTCGGCCACCGGCCGCACGTAATCGCCGGCAAAGACTCCGACAAGCTGTCGCCTGGCCCCGGCCGGGTTGGTAAGAGGCCCGAGCAAGTTGAAGACGGTCCTGAACGGCAGCTCGGCCCGCACGGGCACGACGTGTCGCATCGCCGGGTGGTGCGTGCGGGCGAACATAAAGCCTATGCCCACCTCCTCTATGCACCGGCCGACCTCTTTGGGTTCGAGTCCTATCTCGGCACCCAGAGCCTCCAACACATCCGCCGAGCCCGCCTGGCTGGTCGCGGCCCGGTTGCCGTGCTTGGCGACGGTAACACCCGCACCCCGCGCCACGAACGCCGCTGCCGTCGAGATGTTTATGGTGCCCTTCGCGTCGCCGCCGGTGCCGCAGGTGTCTACGACGCCTTCGGGCGCCTCGACCTTCTGGGCGAAGCGGCGCATAGCACGGGCGAAGCCCACGATCTCCCCTACCGACTCGCCCCTCACCCGCAGGGCAGTCAGGAGCGCCGCCGTCACCGCCGGGTTCGCGCCACCTTCCATAATCTCCTCTAGCGCCCGCTCGGCCTCTCCGGCGGAGAGCGCCTCCCCCGCAGCCGCCTTTTTGAGGGTCTCCCGGAGCAAGGCCTAGGACTCTAGGAAGTTCTTCAGGAGGCTCATGCCACTACCCGTGAGGACACTCTCCGGGTGGAACTGAACGCCCTCGACCGGCAACTCTTTGTGCCGGATGCCCATAATCACGCCATCCTCCGTCCAACTGGTCACCATCAGGCACTCCGGCACGGACTCGGGTTCTATGACGAGCGAGTGGTAGCGCGTCGCCTCAAAGCCCTGCGGCAACTCTCTGTACACCCCCTCGCCGTCGTGCAGTATCCTCGCGGTCTTGCCGTGAACGGGCTCTTTCGAGCGCACAACCTTTCCCCCATAGGCCTGCCCTATCGCTTGGTGCCCGAGGCAGACGCCGAGCACTGGTACCCCCGCCGGGGCTTTCTCGATAACCTCCAGGGAAACCCCGGCCTCGTTCGGTGTGCACGGGCCGGGCGAGACGACTATCCTGTCCGGGTGGAGAGCAGGGATCTCCTCGGTCGAGACCTCGTCGTTGCGCCGGACGAGCACCTCGGCCCCGAGCTCCCCAAGGTACTGGACTAGGTTGTACGTAAAGGAGTCGTAGTTGTCTATAACCAGAACCCGCATAGCCACCGGGATTGTAACAAGCAGAGAAAGACGCGACAGAATCGCCCGATCGGAGTCCCCATGACCCTCTTTCTCACCGAAGGGGAGGTCGAGAGCCTCCTCGACATGCGCTCCACTTTAGATGCCGTCGAGGACATCCTGCGCCAGCACGCCGAGGGCCGCGCCACAAACCGTGCCCGCCGCCGCGTCGCCCTTCCGGGAAGCGGCCTGAACGTGATGTTCGCCGGGGCGCCGGAGATCGGGGCTCTGGGCCTTAAGGCTTACTCCGTCGCCCGCAGCGGCGCCCGCTTCTACACGATGCTCTTCGACCCGGAGTCGGGGGAACTCCTCTCCATCATGCAGTCGGATAAGCTCGGCCAGATGCGCACGGGCGCCGCAAGCGGCGTCGCTACAAAGCACCTCGCCCGCGAGGACGCTGCTACCCTGGGCATCTACGGTGCGGGCTGGCAGGCCGAGAGCCAACTAGAGGCGATAGCGGCGGTGAAGAAGCTCGACCGCATCGTCGTCTACAGCCGCACGGAGGAGTCACGCAAGGCGTTCGCCGAGAAGATGGGCGAACGGTTGGAGATGGAGGTAGAGACCACCCACTCTCCCGAGGAGCCCGCCGCCCAGGACATCATCGTGACGATGACCTCGTCCGTGGAGCCGGTCCTGCGGGGCGAGTGGCTCAAACCCGGCGCCCACGTCAACGCCGCAGGCTCCAACTTCCTGTTCAAGACCGAGATCGACCGCGACGTCGTAAAGCGCGCCAGCCTCGTGACCGTAGACTCCCGCGAGGAGATGTACCTCGAGGCCGGCAACCTCCTTATGGCCCTGGAGACCGGCGCCATCCTCCCCGAGGCCGTCCGCGAGCTCGGGCAGGTAATAGCCGGACAAGTAGAGGGCCGTCGAACCCCCGAGGACATAACCCTCTTCGCCAGCCAGGGCCTCGCTCTAGAAGACATGGCCGCAGCCCGCCTCGTCTACGACCGGGCGAAAGAGCAAGGCTTGGGCCGCGAGATGGAGTTTTGATCTGTAAGCGCTACAGCTAGCCATAACTTCAGCTTTTGCTGACCGACTGGCTGGTTGACCGGCTTTCCGACAGAAGGGAGTAACCTTGGCCGAGATCTTCGAGTCGCCACCGACCCAGGAGGGACATTACAAGCCGCTCGGAGGGGCGAAACTCCTGGACTACGACGAGAGGAGCATACGTATGGGGGCGGGCTCGACCACGGTCGAGGTAACCGCCCTCACCCCGGACCTCTTTCGGGTCGGGATGTTCCCGGAGGGTAGGCCCCCGGACTACACCTCGGAGGCGGTTGTGAGGGAGGACTGGGAACCGGTCGCGGCGCAGATGACCGGAGAGGAGGAGATCTCCTTCTCCACTGAGGCAGCCACGGCGCACATCTCTCTAAACCCCTTGCGCATCTCCTTCTCCGACCCCTCGGGCCGCACCTTCGCGGCCGACGATGGGGAGCTCGGGATGGGCGCCGTCGAGTTGCCGGGGACGGACGTGTTCTCGGCTCCTCTGGGGAGCCCGGTTAGGCTGTACAAGAGGCGCGAAGAGGGCGAGCGGTACTTCGGATGCGGGGAGCGGACCAGCGGCCTCGATAAAACGGGCTCGTACCAGGTCTTCTGGAACGTAGATCCCCCTGCTGGGCACACCGCCTCCTTCAACAACATCTACTCCTCGGTCCCGTTCACGGTCTCTCTTGTAAGCGGCAGGGCCCACGGTCTCTTCTTCGACAACATCCACCGCGTCGAGTTCGACCTGGCGAAAGCGAGCGGAGACCGCGCTTACTACGGCGCCGAGGGCGGGGACGTCGTCTACTACGTCTTCTGCGGCCCTACCCCGCACGACGTACTTGACCGCTACACGGAGCTGACCGGGCGCACTCCGATGCCGCCGCTGTGGTCTTTGGGCAACCATCAGTGCCGCTACAGCTACATGAATGAGGGCGAGGTGCGCGAGGTGGCCCGCAACTTCCGCGAGAGAGACATCCCTTGCGACACCCTCTACCTCGACATCGACTACATGGACGGCTACCGCGTCTTTACCTGGAACGGGGAGGCCTTCCCCGAGCCCGAAAAGCTCATCTCCGAACTAAAGAAAGGGGGCTTTAACGTCGTTACCATCGTGGACCCCGGCGTGAAGGTCGACCTGGACTATCCGGTCTACGCCGAGGGCCGGGAGAGGGATCTCTACTGCAAGACGGTGGAGGGCGAGGAGTTCCACAACGTGGTGTGGCCGGGGATGTGCGCCTTCCCGGACTTCACGAATCCCGAGACGAGAGAATGGTGGGGCGAGAACCTCCGGGCGCTCACCGACGAGGGGGTGGCCGGAATCTGGTGTGACATGAACGAGCCCTCGCTCTTCGTGCCCCGGCAGTCCACGATGCCCGGGGATGTGGTACACCCCGGCGGCCCCGGAGCCGCGCCGAAGTACCACGCCCAGATTCACAACACCTACGGCTCCCTCATGGCGCGCTCGGTGCGCGAGGGCCTCCTTAGCCTCCGCCCCGACGAGCGCCCGTTCGTCATCACGCGCGCGGGCTACGCCGGCCTCCAGCGACACGCCCTGCAATGGACCGGGGACAACTCGAGCTGGTGGGAGCACCTCTGGATGAGCATGCCCCAGCTACAGAACCTGGGGCTCTCGGGCGTGGCCTGGGCCGGGGTGGATATAGGTGGCTTCTTTGACGACTGCAATGGCGAGCTACTGGCCCGATTTACTGAATTTGGGATCTTTCAACCCTTCTGTCGGAACCACTCGATGAAGGAGACCATCCACCAAGAGCCGTGGGTCTTCGGTGAGCCGTACGAGTCGGTATGCCGGAAGATGATCAAGCTTCGGCAGCGTCTTCTCCCCTACCTCTACGCCCTCTTTGAAGAGTGCCATAGGACCGGCGCCCCTATCTTGAGGCCCCTCCTCTTCGAGTACCCGGAAGACGAGTCGACCTACAACGCGGACGACGAGTTTCTGCTCGGCAGCGCCCTCCTCGTCGCCCCCATAACCCGCCCCGGCATCGAGCACCGCCACGTCTACCTGCCGCAAGGCACCTGGTTCCACCACTGGACCGGAGAGCGCTTCGACGGCCCGGCCCACATACTCGCGCGCGCCCCCCTGGGCGAGCCGGCTCTCTACTTCCGCGCCAACACCGCCGTGCCGATGTGGCCCGAGATGAACCATGTCGGCGAGAGACCCAAAGACCCCTTGACACTCCTCCTTTATTCAACGGAAGGCTCGGGCGAGTCTGTTCTCTACGAGGACGCCGGCAACGGCTTCGGCTACGAGAGGGGCGAGTACGCCCGCCGGAGCGTCGTCTGCGAGGTCTCGAGCGGCGGGATATCGGTCCGACTCAACGAACGTGAGGGCTCCTTTGAACCCGAGCGAGGGTCCGTGCATCTGGAGCTTATAGGGGTAAACACCCGACCGGGGAGCGTCCTTACAAACGGCGAGGAGGCGGACTGGGAGTACGAGGAAGCAGCCGGCAGCATCACGGTACGGCTGGAGGAGAGCGCTAGCGAGACGACGGTAGAGGTACGGGTCCAAAACCTCAGCGATCTTCTATAAGAGCCGAGAGCTTCGGGTCGGAGAAATTGCGGACGACCAGCTCGACCCCGTGCTCTTCGAGCTCTTTGGGTTCTTGGGTCGAAGCGATTGCAACCGTGGGGATTCCGGCGGCGACGGAGGAGGCGATGCCGGAAGGCGAGTCCTCGAAGGCGAGGGCCTCGTCGTTCGAGATACCCAGGGCTTCGAGGGCGGCCTCGTAGGGAGCCGGGTCGGGCTTACCGGCGTCAACGTCGTCGGCCCGGATCACGGTATCGAAGATACCTTCGAGGTTCAGGGCACACAGGACCGCGAGGACGTTCTCCTCCGGGGCGTTGGTGACGAGGGCCATCTTCATCCCCTTTTCCCTGCCCTTCGCGACAAAGTCCCGAAGGCCCGGCAAGGCCTCCAACTCCCCGGCCCGCTCGCGAAACCGGGCGTCCTTGGCGTCGGACATCTCCTGGGCCTCCTCGGGCGAGAGGTCGGGAAAGAGGTCTAAGACCATCTCCTGGCCCACACGGCCGCTGATGTTGTCCCGGTAGAAGTCCCAGGTGACGTTGTAGCCGTAAGGTTCAAGGAACTTTTCCCACGTCGAGCGGTGCAGGGGGTTCGTGTCCGCCAGCGTACCGTCTAGGTCGAAGAGAAGCGCCTTGAGCATCGCGCCAGCATAGACGCTGCGACCCTCGTTTTCCAGCCCGAGAACCTAC
>JALZFP010000115.1 GCA_030861485.1 Actinomycetota bacterium
GGCGAGTGCCGAGAAGAGTTCGAAGCGCTGCTGCTTGCTCTGCGCGCAACGGAAGAGGCTTAAGTTAGCCTACTTCCACCGCTCTCAGAAGGCATGCCTGGCTGGAGAGCCTTGAATGGACCGATCAATGTCTCGGTGTCAGGCCGCTCTTGCCAGATCTGCTGTCTGGTCAATAACGGAGATAAGTTCGTCGAATGAGATATCGGGTACTACCTTGGCGCGTCCTCTGATGTTGACCATTACCTGCAGAGGATCACGCTGCTGGATTTCGATCCAGCTAGTAGCAAACTCTCTTACAGCGGGTGTGGACTGCTCGCAGATAACCACCTGCGGTTGCAGATACCTGCTCTCAAAATCAAGTATCTCTGGATCCAAAAAGTGCACTGCAACATACGGGCGAGCACGTTTTATAGCGTAGACGAGGGTGTCTCGGTAAGCGTGAGGCTTTAGGGCTACAAGTACACGCATGGCGCTACCTCCTTATCCTAGCAATCCCTGGTAAATTCCTTTAATTGAAGGATGGCCTCAAGCACAAGATTCTTACCAAACAAAGAGCTAAGAGGAACAGGACGAAGCAGCACAATGGGGTCTCGACTCCTGTTCGACCAGCTGCTGTAGGATTTTGGTGACAGTGGTCGTACTAGATAAGTTGACAACCAAGGCTCTCTATTATCCGGCGGAAGAAGTATAGATAATTTAGGCACTAAGCTCTGCCCTGCTCTTTAAGCTCCAGCACTTTCTTTAGCTTTGTCACTAGCATCAGTCTATTCTGGCGCCGGCTTCGCTCCGATAGGCGCTTCGTCGCGGTTTAGCAGAGCATACTATTCTCTACCCGTTACGGTGTTCTTAATTTATAAGCCCTGCGGGCAAAACACCCTTGAGAACAGGTACGAAGGAGCGTTCTCACTCACGACGAACCACGCCCTGGCGCCAGGCGTAGACGGCAGCCTGAGTCCGGTCAGCGAGGTGCAACTTGCTCAGGATATTGCTTACGTGGTTCTTGGTCGTCTTCTCGCTGATGAACAAGCGGTTCGAGATCTCGGCGTTGCTCAACCCTTGCGCGATCAGCTTAAGCACCTCGAGCTCCCGGTCGGAGAGGTCGTGGAATGCACTCGGCTCGTCGCGCCGAGCTCCATGCAGCTCCTTCACCACCCTCGCGGCCACCTGGGGGTGGAGGACAGCCTCGCCGCTAGCCGCCTTGCGAACGGCGTCGGCCAGCTCCTGCGGGCCTATCTCCTTGAGGATATAGGAGAGGGCTCCGGCTCGAATCGCAGGAAAGACATGCTCGTCGTCGTGGTAGGAGGTGAGCATTATGACGTTCGTGCGCGGGGACCGGGCCCTCAGGCGGCGCGTGGCCTCCACGCCGTCCATGCCCGGCATAATGAGGTCCACCAACGCCACGTCGGGCGCGTGCTCGGTCGCAAGCCGGATGGCCTCGTCCCCGGAGCCGGCCTCGGCAACCACGGCGATGTCGCCCTGCGTCTCGAGGAATGCCCGCACCCCCTGGCGTACCATCGCGTGATCGTCCACCAGCAGGACGGTTATCGGCTCGCTCATGTTCCCCTGCCCTTCTCCATCGATGAGTCGTCTAACGGGCATGCGCAAACGACGCGCGTTCCCTTTCCCGGTGCACTCTCGACGTCGACGTACCCGCCGAGCGTCGCAACCCGTTCGCTCATGCTTTGCAGGCCGAAGCCGTCCCCCGTGTTTTTCTTAGGATCGAATCCACGGCCGTCGTCGGTAACCCGGAGCATCAGTCTATCGGGGTCGTAGACCAGGTCGACTTCAACGCTCTTGGCGCCGCTGTGCCTGGCTACGTTCGCCAGGGCTTCCTGGGCCACGCGGAAGAGTGCTTGCTCGACCTCCAATGGGACTTCGCGCTGGCCGCGGACGTGGACCTCGGCCGGGATCTCACTTCTTCGCGACCACTCGGCAGCGTAGTCGCCCAAAGCCGCCGACAGTCCCTTGCCCTCGAGTGTGGCCGGGCGCATCTGGTGTATGAGGACGTTCAGCTCCTTCTGAGCTAGGCGCACCAGCTCGTCGGCCCGACCCAGGTGGGACTCAGCGGCCTCCCTATCCTGCTCGATCATGGCGCGGGCGGCAGCGATCTGCAGGGAGGTGGCGAAGACCTGCTGCTTGACCGAGTCGTGCAGGTCCCGGGCAATGCTGTTGCGGGCCTCGAGCGTCGCAAGCTCCCCCTGTGTCTCTAGGAGGTTCTCTAGCTGCCCGGCCATACTGTTGAGCTCCCGCGAGAGCTGCCCGAGCTCGTCTTTAGAGCGATCCCTGGCGGTTACAGAGAAGTCCCCTTGGCTCCACGCCCGAGCGGCACGGGCCAGCCTCCGAAGACGCCTGGTTAGGCTCCACGCGGTCACGAAGCCGAAGATCGTCCCGATAACAGCAGCGGGGACCGTCAACGCGACCGCGCCGGCCCCGAAGAGGGCGAGGGTGAGTACGGTAAGGTCGGGCAACCCGAAAGCGGCCACGACCGCCCCGAGGACGCGCCCGTCGTCGCCCTTCACCGGCGCGACCGCGTACAGCTGTCGATCGTCCGGCGAGCGTGCCTGCAGGCTCCACGGGTCTTCCTCCCCTTCGAGAGCCGCCGTTAGGACCGGGTCCAGGCCGGGAAACGGTCCTGAGTCAAGGCGTTCCCCTTCAATAGAACTTTCCAACCCGCGGTCGGAGGCGAGCAAACGCTGCTCGTCGTCTACCACGAAGAGGTAACCATCACCTGGTCCCAGAGCCAGATCCGACCTCCTTGCACCTTGCTCAACGTTTCCCCCGTCGAAAGACAGCCAGGTCTCTTGAAGCACCCCTTCGCGCAAGGCCTCCGTGTCGGGGGGCACCTCGGAGAGCGCCGGTTCCACGCGCGGCACAACGGTCTCCTTCAGCTCCTGCACAATGAAGCCCGGCAAGACAGGCGAACTTAACAAGGCGATGAAGGCCGCAAACAAAAGCAATTCCGCCATGAGCAACGCCACGACGGTCACTAGCGTGTAACTCAGCGTCAGCTTCCACCGCAGCCGCCGTAGTGAGAAAAAGCCACGCTTCATGCGAAACTCTCCGAACCTGTATCCAACCCTTCTCGAGGCCGTCATTTATTCTAACCCGTCTCATGCGCGTATCTTTCGGGGGCGGTCTACTCCCAAGCCGTAACGCATCGAGCCAATTTCAGATACGCTCTTGGGTCGTCAGCAGCTTGGTTTGGCAGGCTCCTTTCCCCGAGAAAAGAAGAGGCCCCGCCTTTTGTCGTCGGGGCCTCGACGCACCAACTAGCGTTGCCTCCTAGCGGTCCTCTATCAGGTCTGCGACGAAGAGGTAACGGTACTGGGAGCCCCGGCTCACCTTATAGGCCGCGTAGGCAGCGTGCGCGAAGGGCACGAAGGTCAGCAAGGCCATCACCGGCACGAGAAGGAAGCCGATCAGGATCAGCATCAAAAGCCCCGTGAACGCCCAACCGATACCCAGCAGCACGAGCCATGCCACCTGGTACCACATCGACTGGAGCGCATGGAAGGCAACATTTTGCGAGCGGTCCTTGTAGACTAGCCAGATCACCAACGCCGCGACCGGCCCCAG
>JALZFP010000127.1 GCA_030861485.1 Actinomycetota bacterium
CCGACAACAACGCCGGCCAGATCGTCATCGACAAGGTCGGGGCCGGGATGAGCAACGAAGACGTGCTGTTCATGGGCTCGGAAGGCATCTTCGAGGAGTCCTTCCTTGAGGCGGCCGGCGGCGCGGCCGATGGCAGCTACATAACCTTCTCCGGTCTGCCCGCGAGCGAGCTCCCCGGCAGTGGCCAGGAGTTCGTCGAGCGGTACCAGGAGAGGTTCCCTGACTCCGATATCGATGCGCTAACCGCCTACGGCTACGAGGCGGCCAACGTTCTGCTCGACGCTATAGAGAGGGCCTACAACGTCGATGGGGAGGTCACCCGCGAGGGCGTGCTCCGAGAGCTGTTCGCCACCAGGAACTACGAGGGCGTGCTTGGTACCTGGAGCTTCGACGAGAATGGCGACACCACTCTCAGTGAACTCGCCGCCAATCGGGTCGAGAACGGCGAGTTCGAGTTTACCAGGGTCCTCACCGGCGAAGAAAGCTAGAGTAGACAGAATATCGTGGTGAACTGCTGGGGAATCTTCAGAGAAGGTTCCCCGGCTCTAGAAGCGGTGTTCCCCTAGAATAGGTACTCGGATGGCTACCACGCACGAGGCAAAGCCCAAGGGCGCGGCCCTGATCGATGGCATTAAGTCTTCGAGCTGGCAGTCGCGCCTGGCGGCTGCGATCGTGGCGGCGCTTGTGGTGTTGCTACTCATCCAAGCGGTCAAAGACCCGGGACAGTTTGTCTCGCAGCTCCTTATCGGGATCACCAATGGGGCCATCATCGCGCTCATCGCGCTTGGATATACGCTCGTCTACGGCATCGTTGAACTCATCAACTTCGCTCACGGCGACAACTTCATGATCGGCTCCTTCGTAGGCGTCACCATCTTAAGCGGTACCTTTCTAGGCCTGGGCTTCTTCGCTCCTATAGACTCCGGGAGCGGGACCGGGATAAGAATCATCGGGGTGCTACTGGCGCTCGTGGTCGCCATGCTCGTCTGCGGCCTAATCAATGTCGGCATCGAACGCGTGGCCTACAAGCCCTTGCGCAACTCCCCGCGGCTGGCAGTTTTGATCACGGCTATAGGTATGTCTTTTATCCTGCAAAATGTGGGCTTGGTATGGAAGGGCTCCTTCCAGATATCATTCCCGTCACTGATATCTAACAGCAACGCCCTCGCCGGGATCACCGACGCGGTCGCCTACCGCTGGAAGGACCTGTTCGTCGTCCTCGTGACGATACCGCTGCTTCTCGGCCTCTCGTACTTCATTCGGAGCACCAGGCAGGGCAAAGCGATGCGGGCGGTTGCCCAGGACAAGGAGGCGGCGGCGATGATGGGGATAAACGTCAACCGCACCATCTCCGTGGCCTTTCTTTTGGGCGGCATACTTGCCGGGGCCTCGGGCGTCATGTTTGGGCTCTTCAACGGCACCACCGTCTTCGATGTGGGCTTCAGGCAGGGGCTCTTCGCGTTCACGGCAGCGGTCTTGGGCGGCATAGGAAACCTCGCCGGGGCGGTCGTGGGCGGTGTCCTTATCGGCGTCATCGGCTCGATGAGCGACCAGTACGTCGGCGTTCGCTGGACGGATATAGTCATCTTTACCGTCCTGATCCTGGTCCTGGTTTTCAGGCCCCGGGGTCTTCTGGGCGACCGCTCGGCGGTACAGGGTGGTGGAGGGGAATAGTGTCCGGTTCGCTGCGTGCGGCTTCGCCGAAGGCGTTTCTGAGGAGGTTCGGGCTGCCGGGCGGTTTGATTCTGCTCGCCTTTCTGTTACCGCTGATTAACGAGGTCTCAGGTGCGAACCTGATGTTCCCGGTGATCATCGTCGCCGTCTACGTGATGCTGGCTCTCGGCCTAAACATCGTCGTCGGGTTCGCGGGGCTCCTGGACCTGGGCTTCGTAGCGTTCTACGCCCTCGGAGCTTATGTCGTCGGCTGGTTTGCCTCGACCCATTTCAGCGAAGTAAGCTTCTCGTTTCTCTCGGCGCTGCCCACCCAGAGTAGCGGCAGGGAGTTGCCTGGGATGCACGTCTCCTTCTGGCTGCTGCTCATCGCGGCGGGGGTATTCACGGCGCTCTGGGGCGTCATCATCGGGGCGCCGACCCTGAGGCTACGGGGCGACTACCTGGCGATCGTGACGTTGGGGTTCGGGGAGATCATACCCCGCTTCTTCCTCATCGGTGACGACATCCTAGGCTACAACCTCACTAACGGCACGATCGGCATCAAGGGCATAGACTCGCCCGGGATACCGTTCGGGCCGAGGACCTGGCAGCAGTTTGGTACCCTGGACCTCAATCCCTGGTACTACACCATTTTAGTGCTGGTCTTGATCACCATTTTCGTCAACATCCGTCTCAGGGACTCCCGGCTCGGGCGAGCCTGGATGGCGGTGCGCGAGGACGAAACAGCGGCGGCGGCGATGGGGGTGAACACAACGTCTACGAAGTTGTGGGCGTACGCTTTGGGTGCTACTTTTGGGGGGTTGGCAGGAGCGTTCTATGGCGCGTTTATAAAGAGCATCTTCCCGTCGAGCTTCTCGTTTAATATCTCCGTCCTCATCCTGTGCATGGTCATCCTCGGCGGGATGGGAAACATCTATGGCGTGATCCTGGGCGCCATCCTCGTTCAGGGGAGCAACTTCTACCTCTTACCACAAATTAACGAGTGGGTGCACGCAATCGGAGACACCTTGAACAGCTCATTGCTCTCGAACGCGGACATCCCCAAATACAACTATTTCCTTTTCGGTGTCCTGCTGGTGGCGATGATGCTCCTGAGACCGGAAGGCATAATCCCGAATCGCCAGCACCAGGAGGAGCTACGCGGGGGTGAGGACGACGAGATGTCGGAGGCGGCCCGTGTCTCCTGAGGTGGATGCCAGAGCGAACATCATGGAGGCCCGGGGAATCACGAAGGCCTTTGGGGGCCTTGTGGCGGTCAACTCAGTAGACTTCGATATCCCGGAGAGAGCCATCGTGAGCCTCATCGGTCCGAACGGTGCGGGAAAGACGACATTCTTTAACATGGTCAGCGGCCTGATGCGCCCGACCACGGGAAGCTTCGTCTTCTTAGGGCGGGATGTGACACGGCTGGGACCACACAAGAGGGCGCAGATGGGGCTTGGGCGCACCTTCCAGAACATCCGGCTCTTCGGAACAATGAGTGCCCTAGACAATGTGCTTACCGGAATGCACGTCCGCCTCAAGGGTGGGATTGTCGCCTCTATCCTGAAGCTTCCGGGGATGCGGCGCGAGGAGAAGGAGGCCCGCGAGAAGGCCGTGGAGCTCTTGAGGTTCGTGGGTCTCAGGGCCCGTGAGACGTTCGCAAAGAACCTTCCTTACGGTGATCAGCGGCGGCTGGAGATCGCACGGGCTCTGGCTTCGGAGCCGAAACTACTTCTTTTAGACGAGCCGACGGCGGGGATGAACCCGCAGGAGACAGCACGCCTAACGCAGCTCATCGGGCGATTGAGGGAGGACCGTGGGACCTCAATCCTCCTCATCGAGCACGAGATGAGGGTTGTCATGAGCATCTCCGACCGGGTGACGGTCCTCGACCACGGCGAGAAGATCGCCGAAGGGGTGCCCGCCCGGGTGCGCGAGGACCCGAGGGTCATCGAGGCGTACCTTGGCACGGCGACGACGGGCTGAAGACGTGGCGCTACTCGAAGTCGAGAACGTACACAGTTACTACGGGCCCATCCATGCTTTGAGGGGCATCTCTCTAATCGTCGAGGAGGGAGAGGTCGTAACACTCATCGGCTCCAACGGGGCTGGGAAGACAACCACCCTGCGGTCTATACACGGTATCCTACCGCCGAAGGAGGGGAAGATAGTCTTCCGGGGCGAGGAGATACAGGGAGTGTCGGCACACAACATGATTTCCAGAGGCATCGCCCAGAGCCCGGAGGGGCGCAAGATCTTCTCGCGCATGACCGTACTTGAGAACCTGGAGATGGGCGCCTACCACCGCAACGATCGGGCAGAGATAAGGGAGGACATGGATCGCGTCTACAACCTCTTCCCGCGTCTCAAGGAGCGCACAAAGCAGGAGGCCGGGACCATGAGTGGCGGTGAGCAACAGATGCTCGCCATCGGCCGCGCCCTTATGAGCAGTCCGAAGCTGCTGCTACTCGATGAGCCTTCGATGGGGCTCGCACCGGTGCTGGTCGAGCGTATCTTCCAGGTTATCGAGGAGATAAACAACCAGGGCACGACGATACTGCTCGTCGAGCAGAACGCGAACGTCGCGTTGGATATCGCTACCCGTGGCTATGTGTTGGAGACCGGCGAGATTGTGAACGCCGCCTCCGCCGAGAAGCTCCGGCAGGACCCCAAGGTGCGCGAGGCGTACCTCGGTGAGATCTAGGCCCACGTCCCATACCGGAAACCTGATACAGTTGGATCGGCATGGCTAGGGACCAGAACCAAGAAGGGGCGCCTCAGGCCGGTTGGGAGCTGCAGTGGCGAGACCGCGAGGCTACGCCCGACGAGGGATACCGGGCCTATCCCGGCGCGAACCTGCTGGAGGAGCGGGACCGGCAGCGGCGGCAGCTTGGGGGGAAGCTTCGAAAGATAGATTTCGATATCGAGGCCAGCGAGGGCTACCGGATGCGGGCCAGGATGAACCTCCTGGAGAAGAGCTACTTTATCTTTGACGCCAACTACCTCAACCTCGGGCACGTTCTCGACGAGTTCGAGCAGCCGACGGTGTTCTTGAAGCTGTGGGAGGAACGGACCCGCGACAGGTTCGACCTGTTTATAGACGACGTGATCCGGCTCTTCCACAACTACCTCGCCGGAGCTTTAACGCTGCTGGACCACATGGACACGCTGCGGGACGCTCTGTACGGAGATGAGGGTTTCTCCGAAGAGTATCAGGCCCGGTGGGAAGAGCGGATTGGAGGGCCGGCGCTTCCCCACTTTATGGAAGATTTGCTCGTGTACATGCTCCATCAGGGACTACCCTTCGCCCTGGCCGAGCTGAACTTCGGCAGGATGGGGAGCGGCGTCGAGGTCGACAGCGCCATCAGGCTCGACGTGGACAGGCTCAAGGATTGGGAGCACTGGTCGGAGAAGGGGCGCGAGTACCTAGGCGCGTTGAGCGGAAAGGCCAAGCTCCACGGCCTTGTCAAAGAGTACGCGGACACTGTCGCCGGCTTCTACCAGTGGTTCGTGCTGCGGCAGTCCGAGCTGCACCGGGATTCGCTCGAGCGCTTGGAGGAGCTGGAAGAGAAGAGGCGGGAACAATGGCAGAAGATGCGGCGCATCGAGGACTTTCTGGAGACCGCCGAGAGTACAGCGACCGAGGCGCGTAAGGATCGGGAGAGGTTGTCGAAGGAGCTCGAGCGGGAGAGAGAGCGGGCGGAGAGGTTGGAGGCGGACCTCGGCCGTGAACGCTCCAAGGGATTCTGGCGCAAGGTGTTCGGCCGGTAAGCTCTCTAATCCTTGCGGAGGAGATCTAAGTTCTAAGACCTGTGGTCTACTGGCCTGTGATTGCGCTGATGGTTCTGGCTGGAGGATACCTAGCGGTCAGTCTCTTCGTTGCGGTCAGGTTCAGCGCTCCGAACCGGGAACCACCCGAGCGTACACCCGCCGACGCTGGGCTTGAATACCGCGAGGTGAGCTTCGAGAGCGCGGACCGGGTGCCTCTTGAGGCCTGGTGGGTGCCCCCGGCGGAAGGAGAATCGTCGCGGGCAGCAGTGCTGGTGCACGGCTGGGGCGGCGACAAATCCGACGAGCACGTGATCGAAACCGCCGCGATCTACGCCAGCGCGGGCTACGGTGTTCTACTGCTTGACCTTCGGGGCAACGGAGGTTCCGGCGGTGAGAGGCGCACTTTGGGTTATAAGGAGACGCGAGACGTGCAAGGGGCGCTTGCCTGGTTAGCTGAGGAGGGCTTCGAACCGGGAGAAGTGGTGCTTCATGGCTGGTCGATGGGCGGGGCGACCGTCGTGCGCTCGGCGCCGGGGACTGGCGTTGCGGCCGTAATAGAGGAGGCGGGCTATGCCGACCTGCCACTGCTCCTGCGAAGGCAGCTGCCCGAAACCACCGGTCTTCCTTCCCTCTTTAGTCCCGGTGTTTTCCTCGCAGCCAAGCTCTTTTTGGGCTTCGACCCTTGGGCGGTGCAGCCAAGTGAAGACGCCGCCCGGCTCCGGGAAGAGGGGGTGCCACTCTTCATTATACACTCAACTGACGATGAGGTGGTCCCCTTTGAGCACGCCGAACTCTTCGAAAGCGCCTACCCGGAAGCGAGATTGTGGAAAATAGAAGGCTTAGGTCACGTCGAAGCTTACACCCATCGCGAGTACCGTCAGAA
Source organism: Actinomycetota bacterium (assembly GCA_030861485.1). GTDB lineage: Bacteria > Actinomycetota > Rubrobacteria > Rubrobacterales > Rubrobacteraceae > Rubrobacter_F. Next base: position 6,311 of record JALZFP010000127.1, read on the forward strand.
GCTACTGAGCTTCTTAAGCGAAAACCTTAGCTAGATCAGAGACAACCCCTAATAACGTAAAAAGCTAATCAGCCTTCTTGCACGCGCCGGGACCTTGGAGAGTAGCGTGGTGTTCCACTTACGTAACCGGGGCTACGCCTCCGCGTCGGTTGATCCAGGGGAGTAGACATCAAAGGTGGGTTTCTCGGCTTCGGGGTCGTTACTGTCCTCACTTATGCGCAGTATCTGCCCGTAGAAGGTATCGTGCTTCGCGTAGTTGGTTAGCGTGGCGTAGACGGTGGCCTCGCTGCCTACCTCTATGTCATTGCAGCGGTCGAGTGGTGTGTCGATGCAGTCCTCCGGTTTTTCTCCCCCGGAGCGAGCGGCCGTCTCGGGGGCGCGCACCGGAACGTCCGACTGGTTACCGGAGGCGTTGTTTTTGAAGATGGAGTTGTTCTCATAATCGAGGGCGTTTCCGCGGCCGCTGGCAACGTTGGCGCCGTAGAGTATCCTGGCAGTCAAGAGATCGAGGTTCGCCTCGCGGTCATCAGGATCGTAGGTGCCGAGGAGACGAACTTTTAGACGCACTGGTCCTACCGGTCGTGCCCCACGTACGCGAATACCCTCCCTTGCATCTTATTTAAGGGTCAACGAGAGTTGACCCTTTTACGTATTTCTCTGTGGCCGACACTTACCATGCCCCACGTATGCGCGGTGTACATCTATATACGCACATAGATCGATCAAATACCAGCCGGTTCGCGTCTTTTCGCGTGGCCGATTTGCGCAACCTTTGGGGCAGGCTCTGTGTTCTGTCGAGGGTATAATCTAGAGGAATGCGTATCTATCTTATCGACGGTTACTCCCTGCTCTACCGGGCGTTCTACGCGCTGCCGCAGAGCATCTCGACGACGAGCGGGCTGCCGACCAACGCCCTCTACGGCTTCACGAGCATGATCCTGAAGCTCCTCGGCGAGGACGAGGAGGTTGGGATCGGGGTCGTCTGGGATGCGGGGAAGCCGGCTTTTCGGATGGAGATCTACCCGGAGTACAAGGCCCAACGTTCTTCGATGCCCGAGGAGTTGAAGGCGCAGCTCGATCACCTCGACCAGATTCTAGAGGCGATGAACATCCCGGCGATAAGGGCCGAGGGCTTCGAGGCCGACGACGTGCTGGCAACGCTGAGCAAACGGGTCCCTGAAGATGTGGAGCTGGGGATCGTAACCGGCGACCAGGACGCGATGCAGCTCGTGGACGGCAACGTGAAGGTCTTGAGGACCACGCGAGGCGTCTCGGAGCTAAAGAGCTACGGGCGCGACGAGGTGATCAAGGAGTATGGTGTTACACCCGAGCAGATCCCCGACTACAAGGCCCTCACCGGCGACCCGTCGGACAACATCCCTGGAGTCAAGGGCATCGGTCCAAAGGGCGCGTCGAGTCTCCTCAGGGAGTTCGGGACCGTCGAGAACCTCTACGAAAACCTGGACGAGGTAGGGGCGAAGGGTACGCGTAAGAAGCTGGAGGAGGGCCGGGAGAACGCCTTTGTCTCCCTGGAGCTTGCCCGTATGCGCTTTGACGTGCCGGTAGAGTTCGACGCCGAGGCCCTGAGGTTCGAGGGGGTGGCGCCCCAGAGCCGAGAGATACTGCGCCGCTACGAGTTCAGGACTCTAGAACCCCGCTTCGCCGCGCTGCCGGTGGCGGGCGGCGAGGAGCCGTCGTCGATCGAGACGCTCGAGCTGCGCGTCTCCGAGGAGCCCGTTGAGCTCTCCTTCGAGCCGGTAGCGGCGGCCGTGGTCGGGGACGGCCGCTGGTGCATTGCTGTCGCAGATGACGACGTGAGGGTCTCCGAGGAGATGCCGGAGCGGCCCTTGAGGGTGCACGACGCCAAGAGGTTCGGGGTGCGCGGAGTGGACTTCGACACCTACCTAGCGGGGTATCTCGTCAAACCAGGTCTCGGAAGCTATGAGCTCGAGACGCTCGCCACGGAGCGGGGAGTGACGGAGATCGAGGTCGCTCATGACAACCCGGCGGTGCGTGAGGCGGCCCGAAGGGCGGCACAGATCCATGCGCTCTCGCCCACGTTAAGAGACGAGTTGGAAGAGATGGGTCTCGCGCGCCTCTACTACGACGTAGAACTGCCGCTCGCGGACGTTCTGGGGGAGATGGAGAGGCTTGGGATGCCGGTGGAAATCTCGACACTTGAGGAGGTCGGGCGGGAGATAGAGCAGCGGATAGAGGAGCTCGAAGCCAGAATCTTCGAAGAGGTCGGCCACCCCTTTAACATTGGCTCCCCCAAGCAGTTGGGAGAGGTACTCTTCGAGGAGATGAGCATTCCGCCCGTAAGAAAGACCAAGACTGGTTACTCCACGGATGCCAAGGTTTTGCAGCAGCTCGCCGTCGAGCACCCGATCGCAGACAGAATCATCGCCTACCGCGAGCTGGCGAAGCTGAAGGGCACGTACATAGATGGCCTCGTCGGCCTCATCGGCGAGGACGGTCGGATCCACAGCACCCTAAACCAGACCACGACTGCTACGGGCCGCCTCTCCAGCGACTCGCCGAACCTGCAGAACATCCCCATTCGCTCGGAGATGGGAGCCCACATCCGTGACGCCTTCACCGCTTCGCCGGGCCGCAGGCTCGTCGTCGCCGACTACTCGCAAATAGAGCTCAGGATACTCGCGCACATGACCGGCGAGCCGGCCCTGGTCGAGGCCTTTATGGGGGGCGAGGACGTACATACCCGAACCGCCGCGGAGGTCTTCGACGTCAGACCCGAGAGCGTGACGCCAGAGCTCCGGCGCCGGGCGAAGATGGTCAACTTCGGCATTCTGTACGGCATCTCGGGTTTCGGGCTCGCTATGCGGTTGGGCAACGTACATCCGGCGGAGGCTGAGCGCTACATCAAACGGTATCTAGAGCGCTACCCGAGGGTGACGAAGTTCATTCAAGAGTCTTTGGAGGAGGCCGAGGTGCTCGGGTACGCGACAACGCTCTTCGGGCGGCGCCGGTATGTGCCAGAGCTGAGGAACTCCAACAAGAACGTCCGCAAGCTTGGGGAGCGCATCGCGTTCAACGCCCGAGTGCAGGGGACGGCCGCCGACATCATTAAGGTGGCGATGGTGGACCTGCAACCGAGGCTCCGCTCCCTGGGCACCGATATGCTCATGCAGGTCCACGACGAGTTGGTCTTCGACGTGGACGAGGAGCGCGTGGATGAGGTCGCCGCTCTAGCAGCAGAGAGGATGGTGGCGGCCTACGATCTGCATCCGCCCCTCGAGGTAGAGGTAAAGGTGGGAGAGAGGTGGGGGCGGGTGCGCCCGTGGTTGGCCAGATGAGGTAGAATAGCAATCTGCGAGGGATTTCGCCCTTGTAAATTCCTTGTATAATCCCTTTGACAAGCAACGAAGATAAGGAAAGCAACTGTTACATGGCCAACACCACTGAGAATACGACTCGTCCGCTAACGATGAAGGACTTTTTTAAGGAGGAGAACGGGGAGATCGTTCCCATAGACGAATCAGTCCTCATCGACTTCAAGGACGGCGACATCGTCGAGGGCGACGTCGTACGTATCGACAAGGATGAGGTCCTCGTCGATATCGGCTACAAGTCCGAGGGGCTCATCCCCGCCAACGAGCTCTCCATCCGCAAGGGGGCAGACCCGCAGGAGATTGTGGAGCTCGGGCAGCACATAGAGGCCCTGGTCCTCCAGAAAGAGGACGCGGACGGGCGTCTAATCCTCTCGGCCAAGCGCGCCGCCTTCGAGAAGGCGTGGAACCGTATAGAGGAGGCCCACGCCGAGCAGCGTACGGTCGAGGGCCCGGTTATCGAGGTGGTAAAGGGTGGCCTAATCCTGGACATCGGGCTCAGGGGCTTCTTGCCGGCGAGCCTGGTGGACATCCGCCGTGTTAGGAACCTGGACTCCTTCATGGGCCAGCGTCTGGAGTGTAAGGTCATCGAGCTCAACCGGAGCCGGAACAACGTAGTGTTGTCGAGAAGGGCGGTCCTTGAGGAGGAGCGCAAGGAGGAGCGGAACCGCATCCTTACAACCCTGCAAGAGGGCGATGTCGTCACGGGTACCGTCTCGAACCTAGTGGACTTCGGCGCGTTCGTGGACCTGGATGGCATAGACGGTCTCATCCACATCTCCGAGCTCTCCTGGAACCACGTGGACCATCCGAGCGAGGTGGTCGAGGTCGGCGAGGAGGTCGAGGTAAAGGTTCTAGAGGTAGACCGGGACCGCGAGAGGATCTCGCTCGGACTCAAGCAGACGAGAAAGGACCCGTGGCAGGAGATTGTCGAGCGGGTCAACGTCGGGGAGCAGATCCACGGTCGCGTTACCAAGCTGGTCTCCTTCGGGGCATTCGTCGAGGTTGCGGAGGGTGTCGAGGGTCTCATCCACATCTCCGAACTGGCTGAACACCACGTCGAGACGCCGGACGAGATCGTACGCAGCGGAGACGAGGTCGACGCCCGCATAATCGACGTGGACGCCAAGAGGCGCCGTCTCTCGCTTAGCCTCAGGCCGAAGAAGGAGGAGCGCGAGGAGCGTAGCGAGCGTGAGGAGCAGGAGGAGCGTAGCGAACGCGGCGAGCGCGACGAGCGGCCCGAACGTCCACGCCGCGAGGATCGGTTCCGCCGCGACTATGAGCCGCGCGGCGGCCAGCGCGACCGCGACAGGGACCGTGGCGGCCGCGACCGCGACAGGGACCGCGGCCCGGATCGGGTTGGTGACGGCCTCAGGACCGGCGCCTTTGACGCGCTCAAGGACCTGGACCTGGGGGACCGCGAGTAGCCGCGACCTGGGACCATAGGGAGCCCGAGCAGGGGCCGGTGACGATAGCCGTCACCGGCCCTCTGGCTTCTGGCAAGAGTACCTTTGTAGAACTTCTCGACGAGCTCGGCGCCGAGACCGTCTCCGCCGACGATATGGTCCACCACTTGTTGGCTGAGGACGATGAGACTATCACTCGCGTCACCGAGCGCTTCGGAGAAGAGGTGCGGGGTGAAAAGGGTATCGCCCGCAAGGCTCTGAGCCAGGTGGTCTTCGGGGATGCGGAAGCACTCAGGGACCTCGAAGAAATCTTGCATCCGCGGGTGCGGGAGGAGACGGACCGGCGCGCCTTAGGATCCGGGTCACGCCTCTTCGTCGCCGAGATACCGCTCCTCTTCGAGGGTGGGGGCGAGGAACGGTTCGACCTCACCGTAGCGGTCACGTCGCCAGAGGAGCGGCGCCGGGCCTGGGCGGAGGAGCGGGGCATGGAAGAGCAGCAGCGCCGCGCTATAGAGGACCGCCAGTTTAGCCAGGAAGAGAAGGCTCGGCGGGCCGACGTGGTGGTAGAAAACGATGGAGACTTGGATAGACTCAGAGAGCAGGCGAGGATCCTTGTAGATTGGGTGCTCAGAGAGAGGGGTTCAGGCGAAGGCGGCGTCGAAGAGGATTAGATATGGGCGGTCGCGCGCGCGGCGCAGGCGGGGGGCGGTCTTGCTGATAGCCGGGCTCGTCGCCCTAGCCCTCGTGCTACTTGCGCAGCCGTTCCTACTGGAGCTTCAGGACACCGTTCGGCGGTTCACGCACCCTTTGCTGTATGAAGAGACCATTCGGGCGGCGGCTGCGGAGAACGGCGTCGAGCCGGCGCTGGTGGCGGCGGTAATCCGGACGGAGAGCCGGTATGACGAGGAGGTGCGTTCGTTGCGGGGGGCATATGGGCTGATGCAGATCCTACCGGAGACGGCCCGTTTTATCTCCGAGCGGGGCGGCTTCGGCGGGGACCTTCGGGACCCGGAGACGAACATCAGGATGGGCACCTGGTACCTGAGCTATTTGCAGGACCGGTACGAGGGTGACGAGAGGCTGGCCCTGGCAGCTTACAATTCGGGGGAGGGACAGGTAGATGGCTGGATCTCGGAAGGTAGCTTCGACGTGGCCCGCGACATCCCTTTTGAGGAGACCCAAAAGTATGTCGAGGACGTGCTGGAAGCTCGCGACATTTACGCAGAACTCTACGGGAAGAATCTGGATCGAAGCCCAGACAGGTTTACTAACCCATAGAAGAACCTTCTGAGCCAAGTTTTCCTGCCGCTCCCATATGGTAAGGCTGCTCCGAGCAAGACTTGAACCGTAGCGCTTTGGAGGTGGGGCTCGCGGCGTACGACTCTTGAGAGGTGCGTTCCGAGCGAACTTCTTCGAGTTCATCGTAGCGCCTCTCGAAAAACTGCATTATCCCTCTGCCTCGGGCACTTGGGCAACGTGCTTCCGCTGTTGTGTCGACGTTAAATCTGTATAGAGC
>JALZFP010000145.1 GCA_030861485.1 Actinomycetota bacterium
GGGAGCGGTCGTCTCGCCCGACTGTGGTTCGTCGGGGCTCCATCTTACGGCCGCGACCCCGTAGTCCTTGGTGGTGCTGCTCTCCCTGATCACACTGCCGTTATCCAGTAGTTGTATCTTTAGCTCGTTGCTGTCCCCGGTAGTCTTCCACGCGGTGGCGGTAATGTAGTCCCCCGAACCGGGGTCGGTGTTGACCCGGACCTCGTAATCGGCGGGGGCGCGCCCTTCCACCGAGCGGCTCGAGGAGAGGTTGCCGAAGTTGGCGCCGAACGGCTGGTCGGTGCGGCCTCCCACCCGGAGGGTCAACGCTTTTGTGTTCTCGTCCGCGTCGGGGGTGGTGCGCTGGTCGGTCGTCTCTTGCTGTGTGCTCTCCTGCGCCTGCTTAGAGGCCGTCTCACGTTCTTGGGCGCTGGTCAGGGCGTAGCTGATCACGCCGTAACACATGGCCAGCCCGATCAGGAGACCCAAAACCTCGCGCCAACTTATGCCCAACCCTCGCCACCGCCCCGTTCGTTCGCGCGCACCACCCCATAGTAATACAGCGGCGCTCCGCGTCCTGCGCCACCATTTTTTGGAAGTGGCCTCCTTTCGCTATCCCGGCAATAAGGCTACGGCCCGCCCCGGGCCGCCGGAGGACCCGGCGATCTTTAGCGGCAGGAAGATGAAGAAGGCCCCGCGTGCGGGGAGCTCGTCGAGGTTAGTCAGTATCTCGACGTAGCGCAGGCCCCGGCTCAGGCCCTCTTGGTGCACCGGTATCCCGTCGTGGGCGCTGCCGATGCTCGGAGCGTCTATGCCGATGGTCTTGATGCCCTTGTCGTGCAGGTAGATAGCGCACGGGGGCGAGGGCGCCGGCCAGCCGGGGTACTCGCCCGTCACCAGCGAGCCGCTCATGAACTTCTCGCCCTCTTCGCCCTCCACATAGTAGTAATCCCAGCCGGTGCGGAAGAGCACGACCTCTCCGGCGCGTAGCTCGCCGTGCTCCCCCTCCCACGTCTCGACGTGATCCGGCTCGATAAACGGGCTCACCCCTGGCTCGCCTTCTCCGGCCAGGAAGCTCACGTCCACCACGGCCGCCGGCCCCATGAGCTCCTCGGTCGGCACCCTGTCGCCGGTCTCGTCGCCCAGCGGACCGGCGAACGGCAGGTCGTAGCCCGGAGGCGGAATGAAGTGGGGTGGCGCGTCGAAATGGGTGCCGCAGTGCTCGTCTATGACGATGAAGTTGGTCTGGTAGGGGTCCGCGCTCCTGGTGCGTCCGGTCGGCCCCTCGACCTCGGCGAACCAGTTCCAGTTGTGGTGGGCGTAGTTCATGTGCCCCGGCCACGTCCCCGGCAGCCGCTCCGAGAGCGTGACCGAGAGGTCCACCACCCGGGCCGAAGCCAACGATTTAAGGTCCAATTTCTTCTCCTCTCCGCGAGCACTAACGTAGGTGGTGCCTGAGGTCGGTTCGCGTCCTTTGCCCCGGAGGATTCTCCGACAGCCGATTCCCAGAGTCAAAGGTGCGCCCGACTCTATGCGTTCGCGCTGGATCCTTACAAACCACTCTCTTTAAAATACCTCATCGAAGGACCCGCACCATCTACGCACTTGATGGTCCGTAGCGTAAGAATGTTGCTGACGCTATCCTTGTTGCGCGTAAGGAGACGAGGAGTATCTAGATCGGACGAGTAAATGCCGATCCAAGAGAGTAGTTCGTACGAAGGGGTTCGTCTGCGCGACCCAGACAAGGCGCAACGGGGGGCGGAGAACCGCCTCGTCTGGCTGCGGCTTGTGCTTGCGGCCGGTCTGGTCGCGGGCTTGCTCCTCTCCCCGAACCTCTGGATCTCTACGCGCTACTACCCGCTGACGCCCTTGTGGGACGCGGTCCCGCCCCTGCCGTACCCGGCTGATTACGTACTCTTCGGCCTCTTCGTGGCGCTCATCGCCGGCGTAGGGGCCGTTCGGGGTCGCGCTATGGGGTGGCTCGCGGTTGGCGCGTTGGTCCTGGCGGCGTTTTTCGTTGTACAGGATGAGTCCAGGTTGCAGCCATGGTTTTATCAGTACTCCTTTATGCTCGCGGCCTGTTGTTTGTATGGGTTGGGTCGGGTCGGCGCTTTGGGCGCGCTGAACGCCTGTCGTCTGATCGTCTTCACCACCTACTTCTGGAGTGGGTTGCAGAAGGCCAACGCGAGCTTCGTTCAGAGCACCCACCCGTGGCTCATCGAGCCCCTGACCACTCGGCTGCCAGAATGGGCGGGATCTGCGCTGCTCGCGAGTGGCTACCCCGTGCCCGTGGTGGAGGCTGCAATCGGTATCGGGCTCTTGACACGCCGCTTCCGGAAGCTGGCGGTGGTCGGCGCCCTCCTTATGCACGCCTTTATCATGGTGTGCATAGGGCCTTTGGGGCACCACCACAACACGGTGGTCTGGCCCTGGAACTTTGCCATGTCCGCCTTTGTCCTGATCCTGTTTTGGAGAGCGCCCGACGATCCCTCCCCTTCGACGATCTTGCTCCCCGGCCGGAGGCTCTCGCCTGGCTCCGCCCTCCGGGCAGCGGTGCTCGTCCTGTTCGCCTTTATGCCGCTCTTCAACTTCTTCGGGCTCTGGGACTCCTACCTCTCCTCCGGCCTGTACTCCGGCACCAGCAAGCAGGGGTACGTGCTGGAGTGGAAGGACTCGAACTGGCAGAGCACCAGGATAGGGGGTGTGTCCGAGAGGGAGCTGAACACGCCCGCCTACCCGGAGGAGAGCATCTTCGAGAACGTGTTTGCAGAGAGGTGGTGCGGGGAGGGGAGCGAGGAAGCACTTCGGCGCGAGCAAGCGGGCGAGCCCGAGCCGACTCTGCGGGTGGACGGGAGGCCCGCCATTCTCAGTGGCGAACGCTCGGCCGAGCTCTATAGTTGTGAAGATGTCCTCTGAGCACGGCGGATAGCGGTATCCTCGTACCGGCCTACTGGGCCAGGTAGCCGCCGTCCACGGGTAGGATCGCGCCGGTTATAAAAGATGCCTCATCGGTGGCGAGGAACAGGATTGCATGCGCCACCTCGGAGGGCTCCCCGAGGCGCCCTAGCGGGTGAGCCTCCAGCATCGGCTCCTTGTACTCGTCCGGTAGCCCCGCGACCGCCTCGGTCAAGATGGTACCCGGCGCCACCGCGTTTACTCGGATGCCCCTCTCGGCCCACTCCACCGCGAGGTGCTTGGTCAACCCGGTGGCGACGAACTTGGCCGGGCCGTAAGCCGCCTGCTGCGCCTGTCCGGCGAGGCCGGAGATCGAGGAGAGGCACACGATGGAGCCGCCCCCGGTCTTTAACATCTCCTCTATCGCGTACTTGCAGGTTAGGAACATCCCTCGCCCGTCCACGGACATGACGTAATCCCAGTCCTCCGGTGTCGCGTCTACTATGGTATTGAGTGGTATTACGCCCGCGTTTGCGACGAGGATGTCTATCCGCCCAAAGCGCTCGACGGCGGCCTCGATCATGCGCTTCGCGTCCTTGGGCACCGAGACGTCACCCACGACGGTCTCGACCTCAGCATCCCTGCCGGCCAGCCGCTCCCCTAGCTCCTCGAGCCCGGTCTCGTCCACGTCGGTCAGGACGAGGAGCGCGCCCTCGCGGGCGAAGAGCTCTGCGGTGGCCCGTCCGATCCCCTTCGCCGCCCCTGTGACCACCGCCGACTTGCCCCGAAGCCGCCCCAGACCTGGCGTTACTCCCGTGTCCTCCATAGACCGCCTCCTAGAAGTGCTTCAGGTACCCGTTCTCGTCGAACTCCGGTTCCGCCGCCTCTCCCACGAGCTCGACGTTGCCGTTCTCCAGAGCCTCGTCTACCAGGTTCTCGGAGAGGTAGACGTGCTCCAGGTGCAGCGTGTTCGGGATGCGCACCATACGGGTCTCTTCGGGCGGGACGCCCCAGTTGCACCGGATCGCAGCCTCCAGAGCCTCCTTATCGTTCTCGAGGACCATCGGGATCTTCGCCCGCTCCACGAAGGTGCTGGTCATCACGTTGGCGTTCATGGCGGCGCGGTCTACGGCGCCGAAAAAGCGTTCGGTCGTGAAGTCCGCGAGGCCGGCGCCCAGGGTATTGCCGTGCGACTCGTCGCTCACGCGGCTGACGATGATGTACTTTGCGTTCGGGCTCTCTGGCTCCTCCACCCCCAGGATGCGGAAGCGACCGATAACGTTCGTGTCCATCCCCGTACCGCTGTAGTTCTTGCCAAGAGCGTCGACGAACAGAATGTCCATCTCTTTTACGGGCAGGGAGGGCATATAGCCCATGTACTCCCTGAGCAGCTCCTGCTCGCGCTCGCGGACGTTCTCGGGATCTATGGCCTCTATCTTCGCCGGCTCGTCGTAGGCGTTCTCGACCAGTCCCAGCCCAAAGAGGACGCGCCCCGAACGCAAGATCTCCTCGCCTACCTCGATCATGTAGTCCTTGATCCCGGTTACCCCGTAGCCGTGCAACTCGAGCGCCGCGGCGTGCTTGCCCAACCCGATCGCGGCCATCTTCAAGAGACCGCTCTCTGCCGGCCCGCGGAAGTCAGTGTGCGCCTTGATTCTGTTGACGACCACGACCCCGTCGGCCTTCGAGGCGTGGCGGTCCATGTACACCGGTACCCCACGCTGCGTCCTCCCTATCTCGGCGACCTCCATGGAGGAGAAGATCTGAGCCTCGCAGAACTCCTCCGTGACGCCCAAAGACTTCAACACCTCCACCTGCCCCTCGGCCGTCGCCCCGCCGTGGCTCCCCATTGCCGGCACGATGAACGGATCGGCACCCTTCTCCTTCAACGCACGCACCAGCGACCGCAAGACGACGTCTATCTGCGAAATACCGCGGCTGCCGGCCGTAAGCGCAACCCGCATTCCGCTCTCTAAGCGAAAGGAGATCCTCTCCTTCTCCAGCTCCTCACGCACCTTCGCCTCCACGTCCTCTACGCGCGGCCTCGGAAACTCCTGGCGCACCTTTACTAGCCTGGGGAACGACACTCCTAGCTCCTCTCCTGCGCTGCATTCTCAGACGGCGCCAGCTCGCGTGCTAGCTCTATCGCGGTGCGCATGCTTGTATGATCTGCCCTGCCGGTACCCGCGATGTCGAAGGCGGTGCCGTGGTCCACGCTCGTGCGGAAGAACGGGAGCCCCACGGTCACGTTCACCCCGTCCTCGAAGCCCATCAGCTTTATGGGGATGTGTCCCTGGTCGTGGTACTGCACCACCACCATATCGAACTCCCCCTTTCTGGCGCGGGCAAAGACCGTGTCGGGCGGGTGGGGGCCGCTGGCATCTATGCCCGCCTCTCTCGCCTCAATGACGGCCGGTGCGATCCGCTCGGCGTCCTCGTTGCCGAAGAGGCCGTTCTCGCCCGCGTGCGGGTTCAAGCCCGCGATGGCTATCTTGGGCTCGTCCACCCCGATCTTTGCGAGCGCGTCTCGCGCGAGGTGGATAACGGTCAGGACCCGCTCTCTACTGACGCGGTTTATCGCCTCTCGCAGGGAGACGTGGGTGCTCACGTGGATGACCCTGAGCTCCGTCGTCTGCAACATCATCGCGAAGTCTTTGGTGCCGGTTAGCTCGGCGAGGATCTCGGTATGCCCCGGATACTCGTATCCGGCCATGTGCATGGCTTCCTTGTTCAGCGGCCCGGTCGCGACGGCGCCCACGCTACCCTCCAACGCCAGCTCTGTCGCCCGGCGAACGTACTCGAACGCCGCCGCCCCGGCGCGTGTGTCCAGCTCGCCGAACGGCAGGTCTTCGGGTAGCTCGCCCACCTGCAGCAAGTCTACGGTGCCCGGCTCGAAGAGAGCCTCCTCTGGCTTTTCGATCTCGTTTACGCCTAGTGACAGCCCCAGCAATTGCACCGCCCTCTGCAAGATCTTGGCATCCCCGACGACAAAGGCCCTGTTCTCGTCCTGGAAGCCTTTTTCGGCGAAGGTTCTGGCGACTATCTCCGGTCCGATACCCGTCGGGTCTCCTAGGGTCACGGCTACAGGGTGCTCTTTCACGCCTCTCCGTTCTCTTGGGGTTTGACCAGCGTCCGGAAGGCGTTGCGCAGGGTGTCGGGGTCGCCGAAGCCGCCAGCCTTGGTGACCACGCGGTACGGACGCAGCCCGACCAGGGTCCCGACGGGTACGCCCGCCTCGACCTCTCCTTCGAGTTGAATACCCGTGGCCCCCAAAGCGCGCGCCACCCGCACCGCCGTATCCCCCCCGGTCAGGACCAGCGCGTCAAAGAGGTCCTCGCCCGAAAGCCCCGCGACGACCTCGGCGAGCGCGGCCGACACGCGCTTCGAAACCTCGTTTCTCGAAACCGATTCTCCGCGTAGCGCACGGTCCACCTCTTCGCCCGCTGACGAGCACAGAACGGCGCCCCGATCGCTCGAAAGGCCCGCCCGAACCGCCTCCGTCGCTTCTCCCACCGTCTCCTTGTAGGACCCGTAGAGCAGCGCCACCGTATCGAGGTACACGGTTGCCACGCCGGGCTCTTCGGACAGACGGCGGAGCTGCTCCCGGGCGACCTCGCTAACGCTCCCGACCACCGCCAGCACGCCCCAAGCTGGGGCAAACGTTCCGGGCGGAACGCCATGGTGTGGACCGGGATAGACTTCCCCGAGCGCCCGAGCAAGGCCCGCGGACCCGGCCCACAAGACCGACGAGGGGTCTGGCACGGCCCGCACGAGGGCCTCGAGGTCCGCGTCGGACTCCGCGTCGGCGACGATGCAATCGTCACTTTCCAGAGCGGCGCGGATGGGTTCGCCATTACGAACCTCGGCGACCGAAAGGGCAACGATGGAGTGGAAGGCGTGCGCGAGCAGGGAAGGGACGTGGCTCTCTAGGATCGGGGCGACGGGGTCTTCGGAGAGCCCGGTCTCGTGCACGGGCTCTCCGTGCACCAGCTGCGTACCGCCTCTGGTCTTGCGGTCGGTGCTCGGGAAGGCGGGAGCGACGAGAGCCTTTTTTCGGCCGGTCGCAGCGAGGGCTGCCGCGAGCTCGGCCCCGATAGGGCCTCGCAGGGTCGAGTCTATCTTTTTGTAGACGATACGTGACTCTCGTAACGCGTGCCCGCTCTCCACAACCCGCTTCGCCGCGAAACCGGCCGGCAGCGGCCGGGAGTTGGTATCCACCGCCACCGCGTCGAGGTCGTTACCGGGGGGTATCTGCGCTCCGCGAAAGACGACCGCGGTCCGGTAGCCGGAGCGCATCAGCTGCACCCCCGAATCCGCGGCGCCGGTCAGGTCGTCGGCGATTATGGCCACGTCCATGCGTCCCGTCCCCGAAGCTCTAGCAACAGACAAAATAACATGATCTTGGCCCACGGTCGAAGAGCCGGCGTAAGAGGTTGTTTAAACTAGTGCTCTCCAACTTCGACGAGGGTAGATTAGGGAGGTTCGAGAGGCGATGGGCACGCAGACCGAGCGGGGCAACGGGGGTTCGCAGATCTACGTCGGCCCGGAGAGGGACCACTTCGGAGCCGAGAACGCGAACGGCTTACTCGGGGCGGTCGAACGCGGAGGAGGCGTCGTCGTCGACGAGCCGGGAGAGGCCGAAGCGCTCGTGTGGCTCGGCTCGGACAACTCAAAGCTTCCCGAGCTCCTCCACCCGGGCATACGCTGGGTGCAGTTGCCCTCCGCGGGGGTGGAGTCCTGGATGGAGAAAGGGCTCATAGACGCGGAGCGCATCTTTACCTCGGCGGCGGGCGTGTTCTCGGGCGCGGTGGCCGAGCACGCCCTCGCGCTGATGCTCGCGGGCGCGAGGAGGCTGCACGAGCGCGCCCGCGCGACGAGCTGGGAGGAGGCCGGATGGGGGCGCCTCTTCGGCGGCTCGACCGTCGTGATCTTAGGCGCCGGCGGAATCGGTAGGGCTCTGATCCGGCTGCTCGAACCGTTTGGCGCCCGGGTGCTGGCCGTCACCCGCAGCGGGCGAGAGGTCCCGGGTGCGACCGAGAGCTACTCCGCCGACCGGACCGGCGAGCTCTGGCCGGAGGGCGACTTCTTCGTCGTCGCTGCCCCCGCGACCGGGGCCACGGAGAAGATAATCGGGGCGCGGGAGTTGGGCGCGATGCAGGACCACGCCTGGGTCGTGAACGTGGCTTGGGGCGCCCTTATCGACACAAACGCGCTGGTCGAGGCGTTGGCCGAAGGGCGCATCGGCGGGGCAGCCCTGGACGTAACGGACCCCGAGCCGCTCCCGGACAGGCATCCTTTGTGGACTGAGCCCCGCGCCTTGATCACGCCGCACACCGCGAACCCGCCCGACGCTCTGGCCCGCGCTCTGGCGGGGCGCATCGAGGAGAACGTAGCCCGCTTTGGGGCGGACGAGGAGCTCATCGGGCTCATAGACGTCGAAGCCGGCTACTGACGGCGTCCGAGACACACGC
>JALZFP010000171.1 GCA_030861485.1 Actinomycetota bacterium
AGGCTACTGCCCCCAAGAGCAGGCCAACGGCAGGCGTGTCGAAGCCGCCCTTCCGGTAGGCCTCCTCCATCAGTTCGAAGGCCACCGAGGAGATCAACACCCCCGCACCTACGGCCATTACGATAGAAATGACCCGCTGTGAAGCCCCAGCGTAGAGCCCAATGAACGCCCCAACGAGGAGTGCTGCGCCTCCTACAAAACCCCAAAACCCTGCCACTATAGCCTCCAAGGGTTCCTCCTTCTTCGATCTGGAGGTACCGGCCTCACAGGGCCAGCAGGATCACGGTGTAGAAAGCAGCCTCCAGGGCGAAGGCTCAGAAGCGGCTCTCGCGCTCCTTGGGTAGCTCCTCCTTTTGCACGTTCATTATCACACCCCCGCCAGGAAAGCCGTCATCACCGCGATCACTATCTCCGGTATCCCGGTCAAAATCCCCATCACCCAGCCCAGGAAGTCGGCCTAAGGGCACACCCAGCGACCAACGCGAAGGTAGGCGTCCTCGCAACGCTCCCTTAGGCCGTGGTCATTGACCACAAAGCGCAGGGCCACCGGCACAAAGAACAGCAGTAGATCTTCAAGACCCATGCGCAGCTCGGTGAATAAGAAATCCAGGTGCGGGTTAGAGCCAGTCGCGACGCTTGAAGATGGCGTAGAGCGAGCCCGAGACCAGAAGCATCAGCAGCAGCGCGAACGGGTAGCCCAAACCCCACTGCAGTTCCGGCATGTACTCGAAGTTCATCCCGTAGACGGTCCCAACCAGCGTCGGGGCGAACAGGATCGCTGCCCAAGCGCTGATCTTTTTCACCTCGTTGTTTTGCTCGATGCTCGCCTCGGTGAGGGCCTTTACTTCCTCGTTCTGCTGCAACCCAACGAGCGTCAGGTTGACGCTCAGGATGTTCTGCAGCAGGTCTCTAAAGCCCGCTACTCGCTCGGTGACCTCTATGGCATGGTCCTGTACGTCACGCAGGTACCGTTGCAGCTCGGGGTCCACCTTATACTTCTCGAAGCCCGCGATCAGGTTCGCTAGCATCCCGGTGAGGGGCTTGACCGCACGCTGGAACTCGATCACCTCGCGCGAGAGCTCGTAGGTACGCCTAGAGACTCCAGGGTTGCCAGAGAATACCTCGACCTCTATCTCGTCTATGTCGTTCTCCAGGCCCCTGACCACCGGGGCATATCCGTCAACCACCCGGTCCATGATCGCGTAGAGAATCGCCTCCGGCCCCTGCATCAGCAGTTCAGGGTCCGCCTCCAGCCTTTTACGCACCTCGCCCAAGGCCGGAGCTTCACCGTGCCTGACCGTAATCACGAAGTCCTCGCCCACGAAGATGTGAATCTCCCCGAACTCGACCTCCTCAGGTACGTCTAGGTAGCGGGCGGGCCTCAGCACGACGAACAGCGTCTGGCCGTAGCGCTCCAACTTGGGCCGCTGGTGGGCCTGGATTGCGTCTTCGACCGCAAGCTCGTGCAGCCCGAACTCCTCGGCGACCGAGGCGAACTCCTCCTTGGTAGGCCTATAGAGCCCTATCCATGCGACACCGTGCTCTCTGCGAAGTTCCTCGTAAGTCTGCCGAAGCGACGGCGGCTCAGCCACCAAGCGCCCGTCCACGTCGTATACGACGTTATCCACTATCATCATTCCTACACCTCGCTTCGTCCTTTTCGATGTAGAGGCGGGCCACAAGAGGCAGCGGCCCGTTAAAGGACGCTCACCAGCGAGGGTGGGCAGGAAGGGAAGAGCTAGATGTTGCCCAAGTGGCGGCTCATCAGACGCTCGCGGCGAGCGGCCCGCTACTACTGCTCGGATCTAAATCACCGGTACTCATGAACCACTCACCTCCTTCTGGGTGCGGTACAAGCCACGGGGAGTGTATACCTTGTAGACTTCCACGACAACTAAGGCCACCGCGCTTGGTAGGTTCCCGCCGGCTCTGTCAACATTCGGCAGGACCGGAAGCCCAGCCTCCGAGAAAGGGTGAGCCGCTCTTGGCGGAAGACGAGCTTTTCGCCCCCAACTTCGTATACCATGATCCCCTCAGCGGCGAGGACTGGCACGGCTCCCAGAGCGTTAAGCGGTACGCCGCCATGATGCACGCCGTCTCGCGCCTTTTTTACCGCGCCGAAGTCCACCGCTCGCGCCAAGCAAAGTAACTATTCGCGAAACTCACGAACTTCTCCTCGCCACTGCCGGCTTGCGCGGGGCACCTCAACTCGATGCTCTCCTGGCTGCTATAGCCTGCCGATGATGAGCTTTGTTCTATGATCTCCCTTCTTCCATAAACACAGTCTCCCCCGGGGGCGTACTATATCGGCCGTTACGCAAGCTCACGCAGAGCAGCCTCGGCCCCCTCGGCCACGCTTCTGACGAGTTCGGCCGCGCCGATGGGGCGGGCAAGGCGCACGGCCTGCCCCGCCCACAGCGACATAAACTCCGGGCGATCCTGCTTTTGGGCTGCCGCGCGTACGTCCTTGGTCAGCGTGTTCT
>JALZFP010000188.1 GCA_030861485.1 Actinomycetota bacterium
GACCTCGACAACCAACTTCCTGAAGGTGCTCGTCGACAACGGCCGGACGGAGATCCTGGAGGAGGTTGTCCCACGCTACGAGGATCTTGTCGAGGAGCACCTGGGAAGAGTGGAGGTCGAGCTTGCAACGGCGGTCGAGCTCTCCGATGAGACGCTCGAGCGGGTGAGGTCCCGGCTTGGCGAGGTGCTGAACGGCCGTGAGGTGATGCTGGAGACCCACGTCGACCCGAACCTCGTGGGTGGTGCGGTCTTCAGGGTCGATGAGAGGCAGATAGATGGCAGCTTGAGAGGGAGGCTGCAGGGCCTCCGGGAGACGATGCTAGAGAGAGGTGGCGTTTAGTGGGTAGGCTGAGGCCGGAGGAGATCTCCTCCATCTTGAAGGGTGCCATAACGGACTACGAGAACCGAACCCGTACCGAGGAGGTCGGCCAGGTTCTGCAGATCGGCGATGGTATCGCGCAGGTGCACGGCCTGACGAACGTGATGTACCAGGAGATGATCGAGTTCGAGGACAACCGCGGCGAGACGGTCACCGGTATCGCTCTGAGCCTCGAAGAGGACAACGTTGGTGTCGTTGTTGTCGGTGAGGACCGGCACATCCGGGAGGGGAGCACCGTCCGGCGCACGGAGCGCCTGGCCAGCATCCCGGTGGGCAACGGTATGTTGGGCCGGGTCGTGGACGCCCTGGGTAGGCCGATGGACGGGAAGGGCGAGATCGAGGCCGAGGATAACTACCGCGTCGAACGGATAGCGACGGGGGTCATCGGCCGCGCGGACGTCGACACGCCGCTTCAGACCGGCATCAAGGCTATCGACGCGATGGTCCCGATCGGCCGCGGCCAGCGCGAGCTGATCCTCGGCGACCGCAAGCTCGGCAAGACCGTCCTCGCCGTGGACACCATAATCAACCAGCGCGACCAGGACGTGAAGTGCGTCTACGTGGCCGTCGCCCAGAAGGATTCCACCGTGGCGGGGATCGTGAGCACGCTCGAGGAGTTCGGGGCGATGGATTACACGGTCGTCGTCAACGCTCCCGCCTCTCAAGAGGCGACGTTCCACTACCTCGCGCCCTATGCGGGGTGCGCTATTGGCGAGTACTTTATGGAACAGGGCGAGGACGCGCTGATAATCTACGACGACCTGATGAAGCACGCCAACGCCTACCGGCAGTTGATGCTGCTGCTCAGGCGCCCGCCGGGGCGCGAGGCTTTCCCCGGCGATATTTTCTACCTGCACTCGCGGCTGTTGGAGCGGGCCGCCAGGCTGTCGGACGAGCTCGGCGGCGGTTCCCTTACGGCGCTGCCGCTTGGCGAGACGAAGGGCGGCGATATCTCGGGGTACATCCCAACCAACCTCATCTCGATCACGGACGGCCAGATCTTCCTTGACGCCGACATGTTCAACGCGGGCCAGCGGCCGGCCATCGACGTTGGCAACTCGGTGAGCCGGGTGGGCGGCGACGCCCAGATCAAAGCGATGAAGGACGTCAGCGGCACGTTGAGGCTGGACCTGGCGCAGTACTTCGAGCTGCAGAGCTTCGCCCAGTTCGGAAGCGACCTGGACCAGTCCACGCAGGAGACTCTAGCCCGCGGTGAGCGGACCATGAACATGCTGCAGCAGAAGGAGCACGACGTCGTGCCGGTCGAGGAGCAGGTCGTTGCTGTCTATGCGGTCACCAACGGCCTCGTCGACGAGATAGAAGCCGACAACATCCCCGACTGGGAGGGTCAGTTCAGGGAGCACATGAGGAACAGCCACGAGGATCTCCTGAACAACATCCGGGAGTCTCAAGAACTCTCCGACGAGGACGAAGAGAGCCTCAAGGACGCAATCAACAAGTTCAACGAGAACTACGAGCCCGAAGATACAAGCATAGTCCAGATTGGGGAAGATGAGGAGGACGAAGATGGCTCGGAGGAGGAGAGCTAGAAGTTGTCTCTTCAGGATTTAAAGCGCCAGATACAGTCGGTCAACAACACGGCCAAGATGACGCAGGCTCTGCAGACCATCTCTGCCGTCAAGCTCCAGCGGGCTCGGGAACGCCTGGACAGGGTCAGGCCCTACACCGACAACATCGACGAGATGATGCGGGATATCGCGGACCGGGCCCAGAGCGGGATACCGCTCCTTGTCGGGCGGGATGAGGTGAACAACGTGGCGGTCTGCACCGTTACATCCGACCGGGGGCTCGCCGGCGGCTTCAACGCGCACGTCTTGAGACGTACGATGGAACTCCGCGAAGAGCAGGACGCGGAGATAGTGCAGATCGTAACCGGTCGAAAGGCGATGGAGTTCTTCCGATTCAGGAGGGAGAGGGTCGAGGAGGCGTACACCGGGTTCTCCGATAGCCCGACCTACGAGAAGGCCCGTCAGATCGGGCGTCGCCTCACTGATCTCTTTGAGGACGAAGAGGCTGACGAGGTATACCTGGTATACAACCGCTTTAAAAACGCCCTCGTCCAGCAACCCACCGTCACCCGGCTCCTGCCCGTTGCCTCAGAAGAGACAGACGAAGAGGACGGGGAAGAGGAGGAAGGTTCAGAGATCCCCTTTGAGTTTATCCCCGAACCCGAGGAGCTACTCGAACGCCTCGTGCCCAAGTACGTGGAAACACTCATCTTTCGGGCGCTCGTCGAGAGCGCTGCCGGGGAACATGGAGCCAGGATGACGGCGATGAAGAGCGCGACCGACAGCGCCAACGAGATGGCTGACGAGCTTACCATGCAGATGAACAAGATGCGCCAGGCGGCGATTACCCAGGAGATCATCGAGATAGCTTCGGCTGCCGAAGCCCTCGGCTAGCAAAGGTTAGGAGGATCTTTCAGTGAGCGAGGAAAAAAGGGACTACTTCCGCATCCCAACCGAAGGGGAGGCGGACCAGCGGGCGGAGAACGGTGGCGTTCGTAGCGGGCAAGAGGATGGCCAGGCCGGCGGGCAGGCAGTAGGGGCCCAAGAGGAATCTCGCCAAGAGGCCCAGGGAGGTATTGGGGAGGTCGTCGAGATAAAGGGGGTCGTGGTAGACGTCCGCTTTGACGAAGACGAGCTGCCCGAGATCTTCAACGCACTCAAGGCTGAGTTCGAGACCGAGGACGGCGAGACCGACGAGGTGACGCTGGAGGTACAGCAGATCGTCGGCGACAACGTGGTGCGGACGGTCGCGATGGGCTCGACGGACGGCATGAGCCGGGGCCTTGAGGCCCGGGACACCGGACGTCCGATCGCGGTGCCGGTAGGGAAGGCGTCACTCGGGCGCCTCCTGGATGTGCTTGGCCAGCCGATAGACGAGCAGGGCCCGATCGAGGACGCGGACGATTACTGGCCGATACACCGTCCGGCCCCAGAATTTACGAACCTGAGCAGCCAGGCCGAGCAATTCGTAACCGGCATCAAGGTCATAGACCTCCTCTGTCCGGTTATGCGCGGCGGTAAGGTCGGCCTCTTTGGTGGGGCCGGCGTCGGCAAGACGGTCGTGATCACCGAGCTTATCAACAACATCGCGCTGCAGTACGAGGGTACGAGCGTCTTCGCCGGCGTGGGCGAGCGGACGCGCGAGGGGCACGAGCTCTACGACGAGATGCAGGAGGCCGGCGTCCTCGAGAACACGTCGATGGTCTTCGGCCAGATGAACGAGCCGCCCGGCGCCCGCTTCCGCGTGGGCCTTACCGGGGTCACCCTCTCCGAGTACTTCCGGGACGAGGTGGGCCAGGACGTGCTCCTGTTCATCGACAACATCTTCCGCTTCGTGCAGGC
>JALZFP010000193.1 GCA_030861485.1 Actinomycetota bacterium
GTGCGCTTCGCTCCGAGCCCTACGGGGATGTTGCATTTGGGGGGCGCCCGCACGGCGCTCTTCAACTACCTCTTCGCCCGCTATCACGGCGGCAAGTTTATCTTGCGCGTCGAAGATACGGATAGGGCGCGGAGTTCGGAGAAGTTCGAGCGTTTACAGCTAGAAGACCTCCAGTGGCTCGGCCTCCGCTTCGACGAGGGCCCGTATCGGCAGAGCGAGCGCGGAGGGTTCTACGAAGAGGCCGCGGGGCGCCTCCTCGAAGCCGGGCTGGCCTATGAGGCAGGGGACGAGACCGGGAGGCGCGCCCTATACTTCCGGCCGTCTGTGAGGAGCGGTATCTTCCGGGACGCTTTGCGGGGCGAGATCCGCTTTGTAGGCGTCGAGGACTTTGTAATATTCAAGTCTGACGGTAGCCCGGCCTACAACTTCGCAGCGGTCGTGGACGACGCGACTATGAGGATAAGCCACGTCATAAGGGGTGAGGAGCATCTCCCGAATACCGCCCGCCAGGCCCTCCTTTACCGGGCTCTCTCTCTTCTGGAGCCCGAATTCATCCACCTCGGCCTGGTCCTGGGCCCCGACGGCAAGAAGCTCTCTAAACGTCATGGCGCGGCGAGCATCGCGGAGTACAGGAGGGAAGGATACCTGCCTGAGGCACTGTCGAGCTATCTCGCTCTACTTGGCTGGTCGCACCCGGAGGGCAAGGAGGAGTTTACGGACCTTGACGAGCTCGCGCGAGAATGGGACCCATCGCGCCTCGGTGCGAGCCCCGCTACCTTCGACACCGACCGCCTCCTCTTCGTTAATGCCCGATACATCCGGGCGCTGCCACTCGGAGAGTTGTATGAGCGCCTCGTGCCTTTCCTGGAGGAACCACTGCCCGAGGGACGGGAGCTACTCGCGGTCGAGGCGATCCGAGACGAGATGCGTGTGCTCTCGGAGGCGCCACGTCTCTTGCGCGAGATCATGGGCCCGGTAGACCCTACGGTCTTTGTCGAGACACTGCCGGAGTCGAGCGAGGCGGTTTACTCATACGCTGCTGGGGCTCTGGCAGATCGGGAGACCGAGGACCTGGAGAGCGCACGAACTCTCGTCCAGGAGCTGCGACTCTGGGCGAAGGAGAAAGAGGTAGGGCCGCGCGAGCTCTTGCACCCTCTCAGGCTCGCCCTCACGGGCCGTAACAGGGGGCCTGAGATGGCGTACCTCCTCGCGGTGCTCGGCGCTCGGGAGGCGAGGAGCCGGATAAATCGGGCGCTAGAGGCTAGACTAGGGGCATGAGCGTGCTTGTTCGAGACACCTTGAGTGGACGCCCCGTCGAGGTCGGCGAAAACGGCAAGATCGGCCTCTACATCTGCGGGCCGACAGTCTACAACCACATTCACGTTGGCAACGCCCGCGCGCCGCTGTTCTGGGACGTGGTCGCACGGTATTTGAGGAGCCGGGGTTACGAGGTCACCCTCGTCCAGAACATCACGGACATAGAGGATAAGATTATCAACAGGGCCAACGAGGAGGGTGTCTCCTGGGAGGAGATCGTACGCCGCTACACCGACTCCTTCCACGAACGGCTGGAGCTTCTCGGGGTCAACCCTCCAGACATAGAACCACGGGCCACTGAGAACATCCCGCAGATGATCTCGCTGATCCAGGAGCTCATCGAGAAGGGCCACGCCTACGCCCCCGGCAATGGCGACGTCTACTACGATGTAGGGAGCTACCCGAAATACGGATCCTTGAGCAGGCAGCGTCCAGAAGAGATGCGCGAAACCGAGAAGGCCGAAACCGGCTACAAGAAGAGCCCCTTAGACTTCACGCTCTGGAAGGCCTCCAAGCCCGGCGAGCCCTCCTGGGAGAGCCCATGGGGACCGGGACGGCCCGGCTGGCACATCGAGTGCTCGGCAATGGTCGAGAAGCACCTGCCGGACGGAGCGGACATCCACGGCGGCGGCACGGACCTGCGCTTCCCGCACCACGAGAACGAGCTCGCCCAGAGCGCCGGGGCGCACCCGGAGCGCACCTTCGTCCGGGCTTGGGCGCACCACGGAATGGTCAACCTCGCC
>JALZFP010000206.1 GCA_030861485.1 Actinomycetota bacterium
TGTCTGAGGAGCTGAGTACCTGAACGTCCTCAAGCGCGTCTATTGCCTCGGCCACCTGCTGGCCGTGATCGGAGTCGCGGGCGTTTACGGTGATGTCCCGGATGCTACGCTCACCCTGCCGGACGATGTCCACCGCCCCGACGTCGCCCCCCGCCTCCCCGATGGTCGTGAAGACTTTCCCCAAAGATCCCGGTCGATTCGGGTATTCGACCCTCAAGATCACGCTGTAGCTGGCGCTAGGAGTAGCTCCCATGGTCGCAAAACCTTCCTTTCCCTGACTGAGACCACACGCCCCACCTTGTGCCCATTACGGCTAGAGCCTAATCCTTCAAGACTGAGGACAATCGACCGTATCGGAGCGGCCAAACTCAGCGTCGGGTGGCGCCGGCGAAGAAGACGGCGCCATGGATCTCTAGGGGGTCGGGTTCGAAGCCGGCGTGGTTGAGGAGGTTCGTCACTTCTTTGGGCTCGAAGAAGCGGACGCCGCCCGTCGAGAGAAAGCGTTGCAGGCGTCTGCCCCGCGACGTCTTTGCTTTTAAGATCCCCATAATCGCGACACGGCCGTTTGGAGCCAGTACCCGCCACCTCTCTCGCAGGGTGCGCGCCGGTTCCCCGAACTCGTTTAGCGACCCCCCGCACACGGCCCCGGCGAAGACGCCACTCGCGAACGGCAGGTTTTCAGCGTCGGCCCGAGCGAAGGAGGTCGAGACCCCACTCCGCTTAGCCCGACGCGCGGCCTCCCTGAGCATAGAGGGGGAGATGTCTATGCCGATAACGTTGCCCGTGCCTCCAAGCTTCGCCTCCAGGCCTCTCGCATAAAGGCCGGCCGAGCAGCCGAGGTCGAGGTAGAGCCCGTCGCGGCTCGCCTTCACGAGGTCGAAGATGATCTCCAGCTCACGCTCGTTCGGAAAGTCCTCGCCGGTAAGGAGCGAGAGAGCACGCACCCTCCATAAAGGCTCGTAGAGGGGACCCGCCCCTGGGAGGAAGTTGGTGACGTTGGCTATGTTGTCCGCTCCGGAGCGGCGGCCGAGCAGGTCGAGGTAGCCGTTCTTTATGGGAAACGTTTTGCCGGTCGCGGGGTCGAAGGCGAGGCCGGAGGTAATGCCACCGTTCTCCTCGGTGCCTTCGAGGTACTCGAGACCCTTGCTGCTTGCCGGCGTAGGGCAAACGATAGAGAGGAGGTCCTGCCGGAACAACTAGCGGCGCCTCCGGTTAGCGATGCGGCTCGTACGGATGTCGAAACCCCGCACAGAGTCCATGAAGGCGCCTGAATCACCGGGGCGGGGATCGGCCTTGAGCGTCGGATAGGAGCCCTCGTGGAAGACCAGAGGGCCCCTACGAGTGTCGCCCGTGTGAACGGCGACTACCCGTCCGAGAAAGAGGTCATGGTCACCGCCGGGGTAGACCGTTTCAAGCTCACACTCGATGGCCGCCATGGCTCCCGCCGCAAGCGGAGCCCCGGTCTGCCCGTGGCCACCGCCCAAAGAGTTTGCGGCTTGCAGGCCGCTGGAGCGTTCGGGGGAGGCGAACAGCCGGCTCAGGCCCTCCTGGTCGGCGGCGAGCAGGTTGACGGCATAGTAGCCTTCCTCCTTGATGCGCCTGTTCAGGCGGGCATCCTTGTGTACGCTAACGAGAAAGAGCAGGGGGTCTAGAGAGACGGAGATTACTGCGTTAGCCGTCATGCCTTCGGTCCTCTCACCACACCCGGTGGTAACGACCGTAACCCCGGTGGGGAAGAGGCTCATCGTTTCGCGCAGGGCCGGCGCGCCGGCCTCGCGGGTCTCCCAACCGTACTTCTTCAGATTCTCTTGCTTTCCCTCAGCCGGCAACGCCGCTTCTTTCTTGGCAATGGTCGCGTGCTGACCGTACGCTACTACGCGCGTGGTTCTTCCACAAGGCGCTCCTTCACCCGAAGCTCCTCTGGCCACCAACGCCCGACCGTCTCCCGGTCAGAGCCGTACCAGCGGCCGCGTAGCCCGCCGCGAAAACGGCCGTGGTAGAGGTCGCCCAGCACCAGGTGCTCGGCGCCCGGGAGCAGGGCGGGTTGAACGGGCACCTCCCCGTCTCCTTTCACCCGGCCGTCGTCGACAAAGCGTTCATAGCGTTTGCGTACCCTGCGGGAAGAGGACCCGTCCGCGGCAGCACCGGCCACGCAGAGGTAGCGGATGTTCTCGTGGAGGGCGCCGGAGAAGAGCTCGTTTGCCTCGGCGAGGGGAGCCAGGCTTCTTCTGCTAGGAGCGTTGTGTGGGGTTCCTAAAGTAATGAGGTGGGAGACGCGGCGGTGTCCCGAGTAGCGGCGTCCGCCGTAGGGCGGGTCGCCGCCCACGTAGATCCGGGCTAGGATGCCGCCCGCCGAGTGGCCGATGAGCACGGCTCTGTTCGTGTCTGATTCGAGCAGAGCCTTGTCCACGGTGCTCGCGACTTCGAAGACGAGTTGGCCGTATCCCCGAACGCGACCCAACACCCAGTCCAGCGGGCCGATCGGGACCACGCTAACCTCTGAGCCGGAGACCTCCGCCAGCATTCGTGCCAAGCCCCGGTATTCTACGGGCCAGGACATATGCCCGCCGACAACGACGATGGGAGCGTGCGATTCCTCTGGCCTTGCCATACCGGGATTGTAGCCCGCCGGCTGCCTCTTACCGAGCCGCTTCTTGCTCGAACGAGCCGGAGGGACCGGACGTGGCGCGCCAACGCTCACGCAGGGCGCGCGCCCGCAGAAGCATCTCCTCGCCAGGCTCAGCCTCCCGCGCTCCGTAGCTCTCCCGGAGCGTCTCCGCTAATGCTCCGATCGCCTCCGGCACCTCGATGCCTGGAAGGTCCGCAACGCTCTCCGGACGAAAGGGGAGCCCCAGTGCACGGTAGAAAAGCTCGAGAACGCCTCTGATCTCTACAGTGCTGGTAACCAGAACGAGAGCCTCCATGCGGGCGGCCCAGCGCGTTACCCGTTGCGCTAGGCCGGCGACTTTGGTTCCCGAGTACCCGCCCGTGCGGACCGAGTAGGCCCCCGGGCAGAACTCGTCCTCGACCTCTCCGGGCTCCGCCTCCACGCCAAGCTTCCTCAGAGCCGATATGACGAGATCCGCGCCCTCCGTGTACCGCTCGTAGAGACCGTGACGCAGTTGCTCTATTGGGAGGGTCAAGGAGAAGGAGATGCTCCCCTCGTTCGCGGCCACCGCTCCGCCGCCGGAGTTGCGGATTAGGACGGGGAAGCCGGCCTCTTTAGCGAGCAGTGTCGCCTGGTCGAAGCCGGGGAGGCGTGTCTCCGGGTGTGTGGCTCCGATGTAGCGGGATGAGGTCCAGAGGAGCGCCGTGGGGCCACGAGTCTCTGCGGCCACCTCCTCAAGGACGACCTGCTGCAACCCGAAGCCGTCTTCGGGGTGGGTGAGGCTTTTGGCTATCAGGATGTCCACGGTGTTTAAGGTACCATTTCCAGAGCACCAAGCCACCTATGCTAAGGCTACGCGCCCTGCTGACAGAAAGCGCTCCAGAGGTGTGCACCTCTCGAGCGGGTAGAATCGGGCAGAACGTGAGAGGAGGAAACGCTGTGAATGGTGTGGAGCAGAAGCGCCTCAAACAAGCTGTAGAGCGCCTTATAGACGCCCAGCTAGAGGCCCTCGACGTCATCGCCGAGCGCTCGGAACCCAACGTCGAGGACCTGGAGGAAGACGACCAAGCGCTGGTCGGCGTACACCTGGAAGCGGCCCTGGAGGAGGTCAGGGCCATCCTTGAAGGGGCCCAGGAAGACGTGAGGGGCATCTTGGGGGGCGAAGGAGTCGCCTCGTGACGAGCGGCTACATCCGGCCAAAGGACGAACCCAGCCCTGAGGAGATTCTAGAGGCCTTAGGAGAGGCCATCTTCGAGAATCCTCGCCTCACAGAGATGCCGGCCGAAGAAGTAGCTGAGCAGCTCGTCCTGGGTGGTCACCTGCAGGAGGAGCCTTCGGCTGTGCTGGTGGCGGAGATGCTGAGTGCGCTGGAGGCCGAGGAGGGCGGCTTAGAGGCCGACGAGCTCTCTGAGGAGGCCAACCCTACGTGAGCGTGAATCGCCCACAGCCTTGATTCAAGGAGGCGCAGTGCGGGACGCTTCGCTACGGTCCTAAGTCCGCGCCGCAGTGTACATGGAGGGTCTGTCAAAAGCAGAGCAAGAAGTGGCCATAACTACCGGCGCATTGCTCTATACAATTGCGCGCGGAGCCCTACTCACAGCGGCTTGCACTGAACACCGGGGCGAACGCCGGGGCAG
>JALZFP010000211.1 GCA_030861485.1 Actinomycetota bacterium
GGGTTGGCAGCGGGGACCGCGGCCCTGGCGGCCCTGCCGGTAGCGGTCCTCGCCGTACGGTACAGAGGGAGAGCGTCGGGCTTTGTCGAGCGGCTCTCCTACCTGGGGTACGCACTGCCAGGGATCGTGCTCGCCCTCGCGCTCGTCTTCTTTGGGGCGAACTTTGCGCCGGGGCTGTACGGTACTCTGGTGTTGCTCGTCTTCGCCTATGCGGTCCACTTCCTGCCACAGGCGGTGGGGGCCACGAGGGCGGCGCTCTTGCAGGTGCGCCCGAGTGTAGAGGAGGCGGCGCGGGGACTCGGGCGGGGCCCGGTGAGGGTCGTGACCACGATCACGGCGCCGCTCGCAGCTTCCGGCATTCTCGCCGGGGCCGCGTTAGTATTCCTTACTGCCATGAAAGAGTTACCCGCAACCCTGCTACTCGCCCCGCTGGGCTTCGATACCCTGGCGACCAGCCTCTGGACCGCGACCTCCGAGGGCTTCTTCGCCCGGGCCGCGGCCCCGGCGCTGCTCCTCATCCTGGTCTCCGCCCTGCCAATGTACCTCCTCGTCATCAGGGAGCGCGCGCAGTGAGCAGGCAGGCCATGATCCGGCTACTAGGCGTATCGAAGAGCTTCGGCGCGACCAAGGCCGTGCGCGATTTGGACCTCGAGCTCGCAAAGGGGAAGATACTCGCCCTGCTCGGCCCCTCCGGCTGCGGCAAGACGACGACCTTGAGGCTGCTCGCGGGCTTCGAGTCCCCAGATGCAGGGGAGATAGAGATAGCGGGACGCCCCGTCGCTGGGCACGGGGCGAGCCTCGCGCCGGAGAAGCGGCGGGTCGGGATGGTCTTCCAAGACTACGCCCTCTTCTCCCATCTCACGGTAGCGAAGAACGTAGCCTACGGGATCAAGGGGAGCTTCGGAGGCAAGAAGCGCGGAGCGCGGGTGGCGGAGGTTCTGGGCCTCGCCCGTCTGGATGGCCTTGAAGGCCGGATGCCCCACGAGCTCTCCGGCGGGCAGCAGCAGCGGGTCGCCCTGGCACGCGCCCTGGCACCAGAGCCCGCGGTCGTGCTCCTGGACGAACCGTTCAGCAACTTAGATGCCGCCCTGCGGGCCCAGATGCGCTCCGAGATGCGCGAGATTTTGAAAGCCGCCGGGGCCACCGCCGTCTTCGTAACCCACGACCAGGCCGAGGCCCTGAGCTTTGCTGACGAGGTGGCCGTTATGTTCGACGGAAAAATAGTGCAGCTCGCCCCGCCCGAGGTACTCTACCACCGGCCCGCTACCCGCGCGGTCGCCGAGTTCGTCGGAGAGGCGAACTTCGTGCCTGGCACCGCCAAAGGGGGCAGACTCCGGTGCGCTTTGGGCGAGGTCCCTGCCTGCGGCGAGTGCATCGGCAACGTTGAGGCTATGCTCCGTCCCGAAGCCCTGCACCTCCGGGTGCCCGCGAACGGGGAGGACGACGGGGTGGGAGCGACGGTCATCGCGCGGGAGTTCTACGGCCACGACCAGCTCGTGAAGCTGCGCCTGGACTCCGGCCCTATCCTCTGCTCCCGACTGGGCGGCGGACCCGGCTTCAAGCCCGGTGAGCGCGTCCTCGTCGAGACCCGTGGGACGGCGGTCGTCTTCCCGAAGGTTTGACGTAACCGTCTCTCAAGCCTTGGGGCTCGCCGAGATCAGGGCGAGCACCTCCGCACGACGTCCCGCGTCCTCCTCGAAGAGACCGCGCACCGCCGAAGTAAACGCGGCGCTGCCGGGCACCTCTGCTCCCCGCATCGTCATGCAGGTGTGGGTGGCCTCAATGACAACGACCGCGCCCGAGGCGGCGAGCTCACCGTACACGGCATCGGCAACCTGGGCCGTAAGACGCTCCTGTAGCTGGGGCCTCCGGGCGTAACCCTCAACAACGCGCGCGAGCTCGGAGAGCCCTACCAGCCGGCCACTCGGTACGTAGCCCACGTGTGCCTTGCCGGTGAAGGGCAGTAAGTGATGTTCGCACAGAGAAGCTATCGGTAGGTCGCGCACGAGAATGAGGTCGCGCGTATCTTCCTCAAAGGCGGTAGTGAGATAGCGGGAGGGTTCTTCGGAGAGGCCGGAGAAGAGTCTGGCGTAGGCTTCGGCGACGCGCTCGGGTGTCTCGACAAGGCCCTTCCGGTCGGGATCCTCGCCGATAGCGAGGAGGATCTCACGCACAGCCCGTGCGACGCGCGGCTCGTCCACCATATACCTCAGCCCCTCACGAGCGCCGGCAAGCCGCGTAGGTCAGGTAAAATGGCTATCGCCTCCGGTGCTTCGAGACCGCCCTCACGGTCGATCAGCACGGGGTCGATGCCGCAGGAGGCTGCGCCACGGACGTCCGAAACAGGGTCGTTGCCAACGTGAACGACCCGATCAGGAGAGACACAGGCCACCCGCAGGGCCTGCTCAAAGATGCCCTCCGCCGGCTTCTCGAATCCAACCTTCGCGGAGGCCACGATCCCGCTGAAGTAGCGGGACCACCCCAGGTCTTCGAGCACGCCCTCGAGCGTAACATCCCAGTTCGAGACCACGTAGAGCGGGAGGCTCATCTCTAAGAGCTCCTCCATCACCTCCTCGGACTCGGGGTAGGGATTAAAAACGATCCTCCTTTCAAGAACCTCGGCCAGAACCTCCGTCGGGGGGTTGAGACCAAGGGCTTCGGCGGTCTCCTGGGCGTTTTCGCGCCGGAACCCCGCCAGCGCCTCCTCGGTAGGATAATGGATATTTTGGCTTATATGCTTCCGCAAGCTCTCCAGCAGGGGCCCGCGTGCTTCCTCGACCGTCAGAGAGCCGTTTGTAGAGTAGGAGGCCATATCTTCCACATATCCTTGGACGTCCACGTCTACCCAGAGGAGGGTCCTATCAACGTCGAGGAAGACAGTATCGTAGCGCACCTATCTCCCCCGCCTCCGGCCGGCCGGTAGCCACCACAGCAGGAAGGCGGCGAGCAGGAGCGCCTGCAAGGGGGGGCGCGGGGCACTCCAGAGGCTCACCGTCTAGCCCATCTCAAAGAAGGTTGGTACAGGCGGTGTGATTCTTCGGCGTTCCAGAGCGTCCGGCGGGTTCGTCTAGGGCTCGAGGGCCTCAGACCATAGGGCATGAGCCCGAAGATTTTCTTGTAAGACTTCACCACCGTCCGCACCTCCAGCGTATCGTCCCACGCACACGCAGGCTCAGTGGGTACTCGGGAACGCGCCGTCGCCCCTAAGGATAGTGATGATACCCCACAGGCTCACCAACGCCCATACCCCTTCGAGCAAGATAAAGCCCCACTGCACCTCGATTACGGCTACAACCGCCAGCAGGAGGGAGCCGACGAAGTTGAGCAGGGCGTAAGACAGGCTCAAGGGACCGAGCAACTGGAACTGGTTGGCGGCGTAGGCCAGAAGTATCGCCAGCGCCCCGAGAACCGAGATGGCTTGCAGCACGTGACTCCTTTCGACTGGACGAGATGCATATTAGAGAACGGTTCGGCGTTGCGCGGGCGCCAAACCGACAAAACCTCGACACCCGGCCCGCCGCCCTTCAGAGGATCTTGGCGTCTAGGCCGTACTCCTCGGAGAGCCTGGCGAGGAGGTTGTCAGCGTCTTCAGAGAGGTCTGATTGAACCTGGAAGTAAGCGGTCTGGGGGAAGGAGTCCTCGTCGGGTTCCGAGTCGACGTGCTCGTAGTCGGCGCCGAGCCCGTCCAGGGCATCACGCACGGCCTCAAGGTCCTCCTCGTTCTTCACGTTGTCCACGCGCAGCATCGTCTCGCCCATGACTGTTAAGCTACCCAAAATCATATTCAGGAAACTCGCCGTTTTTCTGAAGGAGTTCCCCGTCGGCGTATAGTTCGCCGCCCCCGCGGAGGTCGCAGATCAAATCCCAGTGCACGCTAGATTCGTTCTTGCCCCCGGTCTTCTCGTAGGAGCGCCCCACCGCGAGGTGCACCGTGCCGCCGAGCTTCTCGTCAAAGAGAATGTTCTTGGTCGCCCGAGGGATGCCGTAGTTCGTCCCGATCCCGAGTTCCCCCAGGTAGCGCGACCCCTCGTCGGCGTCGAGCATCGCGTTTAAGTACTCCTCCCCCTTCTCTGCGCCCGACTCGACGACCTTGCCATTCTCGAACCGCAGCTTCACACCAGAGACCTCGCGTCCGGCTACCGCCACGGGAATGCCGAAGTAGACCTCGCCGTTTACCGAGTCCTCGACGGGGCCCGTGAAGATCTCACCGCACGGCATATTGTGAGTCCCGTCGCCGTTAAGGAACTGGCGACCTTTTATGGAGAGGGTGAGGTCCGTCCC
>JALZFP010000220.1 GCA_030861485.1 Actinomycetota bacterium
AGCTTTCCTTTGGCCCGCTCCCAGAGGCCGAGACGGCCATGCAAGAGGCCCTCCCCCGCCTGAACCGCTACCCCGACCGCCACTCCAGCGCCCTGCGCGAGGCGGTGGCGGAGGCAAACTTCGGTACCGACCCTAGCAACGTCCTCGTCGGTAATGGTTCAAGTGAGGTGCTATTCAACCTCTTGCAACTCGTCGAGCGCCCTGGGGAGGTCGTCTCGCCGTGGCCCTCCTTTGGCCTGTACAATGCCATATCAACCATCCTGGGATTGAGGCTGAGGAAGGTCCCCCTAGCAGAGGATCATCAGGTAGATCTCGACGCGCTCCGCGCCGCCGTCGCGTCCGAGACCCGCTCCGTTATCCTCTCCAATCCGAACAACCCCACGGGAACGTACCTCACGCTCGACGAGGTACGCTCCTTCGCGGAGACTCTCCCCGAAAGGGTGCTCCTGATCCTGGACGAAGCCTACCAGGAGTTCGTCTCCGACCCGGCCTACCACGGCTCCCACGCCCTTATATTTGAGATGCCTAACGTGGTCGTCGCCCGCACCTTCTCCAAGGCCCACGGCCTCGCGGGCCTCAGAGTCGGCTACGGCCTCGCGCCCGAGAAGGTGGCAGACTACGCCGAGAGGGTCCGCTTCCCCTTCTCCGTGAACCTCGTCGCCCAGACTGCCGCCGCGGCCTCGATGCAGGCCCGAGAAAAGATAGCCGGCCGGGCAGAGTTCATCATTCATGAGCGGGACCGCATACAGAAAGCCTTCGCCACCGCCAACCTCGACTACATCCCCTCCCAGGGCAACTTCGTGATGGTCGAGACGGGACCGGAGGTCTTCGAAAGGGCCAGGGTACTTGTGCGGGAGGGCGAGGCCTTGGGCTACCCAGCGGGTTGGAGCCGGGTCACGGTCGGAAACTCGGAGGAGAACGACCGGATGATAGGGGCACTCACATAAGCCGTACTTTAGGCATAGTCGGCGTTGGACTCGTGGGGGGCTCGGTAGGGCTGGCCGCGAGGGCGGCGGGCTGGGGCGTGGTAGGCGTGGACGAACCCGTGGTCCTCGAAAGGGCAGCCGGGCTCGGGGGCATAGACCGTGCCTCGACCCTGAAGGAGGTGCGCGGGGCCGATCTTGTGGTGCTCGCGGCGCCCATCTCGCGGATCGCGGCCCTGATCGGGGACCTCGCCCCGACAGACGCCCTCGTTACCGACGTCGCCAGTACGAAGATGAAGATAGTAAGGGAGGCCGAGGCTCGGGGTCTGCGCTTTATCGGCGGTCATCCGATGGCTGGAAGCCAGCTCTCAGGGGTGGCGAACGCGAAGGTGGACCTCTTCCGTGGTGCCCGGTACTTCCTGACACCCACGGAGAAGACGGGCCCCGAGGACTACCGGGAGGTCGCCCGGTTCGTGCGGGAGGACCTGGGCGCCGTGCCGACGGCCGTAGACCCCGAGAAGCACGACCTCCTAGTGGCCACGCTCTCCCACCTGCCGCACCTCATGGCCGTCGCACTCCTCAAGGTCGCCTCCGACATCTCACCCGAGGCGCTCTCCTTTGCGGGTCCTTCATTCCGGGACCTGACGCGCGTCGGGGCATCGAACCCCGGGCTCTGGTCGGATATCCTGGCCGAGAATGCTCCGGCTCTAGGCGAGGCCCTGGGGGCGTTTGCCGGGGCGATGGCGCAGATCGGGAGCGAGATCTCGAACCGCAAGAGCATCGAGGGCCGCTTTCAGGCAGCCCGCAAAGCCTACGACGCTCTGGGCGGCATCCTGATCGAGGGCACCGGAAAGAACGTCGAGATAGCCATCCCCGTTGAGAATCGCCCCGGCGTCTTCTCCGAGGTCACCACCCTTATGGGCTCGAATCGCATAAACATCCTTGACCTTTATGTAAGGCACTCCAACACCGAGCGTGCGGCTCTCGTCCTCACCCTGGACGCCGATGCCGCCCTGGTCGCCCAAAGGCTGCTCCGCGAGGCGGGCTTCGGGGCCGAGTTGCAAGCGTAAACCGCGAAGGTGGCCGCGAGGCTCATCATGATCGTGCTGGTTAATTTGAAGGAGGGCGTAACCCCTGAGGAGTACGAGCGTCCTTCCTCGAATCCTACACCCACGCAGCGGAGGCTCCCCGCTCAGTCAAAACCTGGCGGGACCACAGGGTGAGCTGCACGCTCGGGCCGCTTGCACGCCCCCAACAGTACATGACCGCCCTAGCACCCAGCTCACCTCCGACCGCTTCGCCTGAACATCCGGAACGGGCTCGACGATACCAGCGGTAGGCTGCGCAAAAATCTTCGCGACGGGCAAGTTCTAGTTGGGCACCACGTCGGCGCCAGCAATAGCTTCGCTCGCCTCGCTGAAAGATTGCAGCCTTCACGAAACACAGTGCGTGTGGCTAAGGCTCGCCGTATGTGGCGCTCGCGATCGAGGTATCTACCCTTACCTACCGAGCAGGTACCGCAGAGCACCCTCTAGCTCGGGATAGCGGTACGAGTAGCCCGTCTCTTTGAGCCTGGCGGGCTCGATGCGCTGGCTCGCCAGCAGAAGCTCGTCAGCGACCTGGCCGAGCATGACGCGTGCAGCAGGGGCCGGCAAAGGGAAGACCGTAGGCCGGTTGAGGACGTGGCCCAAAGTCCTGGTGTACTCTGCGTTGCTCGGCGGGTCCGGGACCGTGACGTTAATGGGGCCTTTGAGTGAGTCTTCCTCCAGGGCGTGGAGGATGGCGCCGACGACATCGTCTACCACGACCCAGCTCCAATACTGCCTCCCACTCCCAATCTTACCGCCCGCACCGAGCTTAAAGATGGGCAGCATCGAGGCGAGTGCCCCGCCCACTGTACTTAGCACGATCCCGAACCGCGGATGGACGACACGCGCCCCCACCTGTCTCGCCGGGTTGGCCGCCGCCTCCCACTCCTGGCAGACCCCCGCGAGGAAGTTGCTACCCGGGGCGCTCGCCTCGCTCAAAAGCTCGTTGCCTCGGTCGCCGTAGTACCCCGAAGCCGACGCGCTGACCATTACCGCAGGTGGTTCAGGGAGTCCCGCGAGCGTCTTGGCTAGGAGCTGCGTTCCCTGCACCCTACTCTCTCGGATGCGAGCCTTTTTGGCCGGCGTCCAGCGCCCCACTATATTCTCTCCCGCCAGGTGAACGACGGCGTCTACCCCTTCGAGACGCCCGGCATCTATCTCGCCCGCGCAAGGATCCCACCAGACGGTGTTCCCTGACGAGCCACCGGAGCGCGTAAGAGGCCTCACCTGATGCCCCCTCTCTTCAAGAGCGGGGACCAGCGCCGAGCCGATGAGCCCCGTCGAACCGCTAACGAGTACGTCCAAAACCTTCTCCTCTCCCCGTCGCGCGACGAAGGTATGGTAGCGCGCCCACGAGAGCGGGTGGAGGATTTAGCACACAAATACGAGCCACCGGGCACACGGGGCCTCGCACTACTTGTGGGCAAAGGAGGAGTATGTACTAGTCTCCGGCGCTTATGTTAGGTACGCATATACATGGGTTGTCAGAAAGGTTTCCTGCGGGTTCGATAAGGTTCGGTTGGCGCTCATGTTGGAGCGCCTTATCGTCCACTTTGTGTACATGCGTACTTACTCTCACGCGGTCTTCACCTGGACGGCGGGAGGTTGGCGAGGCGCTCGGAGCCTGGTGGGGTGGCCTGGTCCGTAGCGGGCGCCGTACTCCCGGACCTTCCTGCTTTCGCCGGAGCGATCTGGCTGGCACGCGATCGCGGGGCGGTTTATCAGGCGCGAGTTCTGTGAGGAGGCGTGCGAGAAGGGGCCATTCAGAGCGCCGGACGCTGCCCTGTCCTCGGCGGTGTCGGTCGTCGCCCTGCTAGCATTTTGCCTAACATCCGGCACGAAGGGGGTGAAGCTGCCGGCGTAGGTTCATCCCCTTCGCGCTCGTCGAGCATGCGGCACTGCTCGTGGCTACGGCGTAGTTCCTGTCGTGAGATCTTCTAATCGCAGCGGTTTGGGTACTGCTCCCATCCTTTTTCGGGTAAGGTGTTTTGAGGAGGGTTGAATGCAGGCTAAAGAGGAGGTTTTATGAGCAACGGTGATTGCCCGTTCTGCCAGATCTCACGGGGAGAGATGGACACCGAGTTCGTCTACGAGGAAGAGGACCTGGTGGCGTTCGAGGACCTGGACCCCAAAGCTCCGGTGCACGTGCTGGTCATTCCCCGGGAGCACATAACCGCCGTTACAGATGTGCCGCAGGATATGCTCAAACAGCTGATGAACGCCACGCAAACAGTGGCGGAGCAACAAGGTGTGGCAGAGAGCGGGTACGCTGTCCGGATAAACAACGGCGCGGACGCCGGCCAGGAGGTCGAGCACCTGCACATCCACGTTGTTGGCGGCCGGGAACTAGGCATGCCGTAAGCGAGGTAGAAAAGCTTTGATAATCCGATTTGGGGTGACGTGAGAACGAGCACGGCGTAGAGCCGGATAAACACTAGAATATAGCCTCGATGAATAGAGAGCTGTTGCGGCAGGTAAAGCCTGTCAGGGTATCCCTCCTCTACGCGATCGTCTCGGGCATATTGATCGCCATCACCACTGTTGCTCAGATGGTCTTCTTGAGCACGGTGGTCTACCGGGTATTTCTGGGTAGAGAAGGCTTGGAAGGCGTGTGGCCGCTCCTCTTTCTACTGCTGGGCGCCATAGTCTTACGCTCGGGTCTTCTATGGCTGCGCGAGATCGTGACCCAGCGGGGAGCCATTCGTGTAAAGAGCATGCTGAGGGAGCGATTGTTCGCCCACCTTATGCAGCTCGGACCCGGCTACACGGGTGGCGAGCGCACCGGCGAGCTGGCGATGACCGCCGTGGAGGGCGTCGAGAGGCTCGATGCGTACGTGGGCCGC
>JALZFP010000225.1 GCA_030861485.1 Actinomycetota bacterium
TCGTGGTGGACTCGATTGACGCTATAAACGCGGGCGGGGTCGAGGCAACCGTGGAGGGCCGTCGCATCCTCTTCTCCGGAGAGATGGAGGATGAACAAGCCCGGCTCCTCAAAGGTCTTATGGAGGAGCAACCCGAAGCCACCTACTTTGACCTCCGTTCGCCTGAGAGGGTCGTGACGGCTGCAGAACCCCCTACAGAGGTTGGTACGGAAGAGGTCGGTACGGAACCCGTGACGGGTCCGACGGGTTCGGACAGATAGCGGGGACCTTTGACTTCGAAACTGGTCTACGGCATAGACGTTGGCACGACGAAGATCGTGGCCATTGCCGGTCGGGCAGACGGCCGGCGGGGGTGGGTGGAGGTCTTGAGCATGGGGGAGGCGCCGAGCCACGGCCTAAAGCGTGGCATCGTCGTGGATCGGGAGGCGGCGAGTGAGTCCGTCCTGGAAGCCATAGAGGACTGCGAGGGGATTTCGCGGGGTGGCCGCGACGGCGAGCTGAGCGTTGGTATCGCCGGCAGTCACATCTCCTCGGTCAACACCGAGGTCACACTCCTCAATCGCAGCCGTAACAGGAGGATCACTGAGCGTTTCGTCAAGCGGCTCGAGGACGAAGCCAAGCAGGTCGATCTCGGTGAGGAAGAGAAGGTGATCCAAGTTGTCCCCCGCTCCTTTGTCCTCGATGGCGCCGAGGGGGCCACGCAACCGGTCGGGCTCGCGGCGAGAAAGGTGACGATGCGGGCGCACGTGGTGGCCGGCTCTATCTCGAGTATCCAGAACCTGCTCGGGGTGGTCGAGGACTGCGGCGTTAAGGTCTCACGCGTGGTGCTGGAACCCCTGGCCTCCAGCGAGGCTTGCCTCCTGAACGAAGACCGTCGCCTGGGCGCGGCTCTCATAGATATTGGTGGCGGCACGACGGACGTCGCGACCTTTATGCGGGGCTCCCTGACCCACACCGCCGTAATCCCCCTGGGCGGCGAGAACTTTTCCGCCGACATCGCCTACGGCCTAAAGGTGCCCTTCGAGACCGCCGACGAGCTGAAGAAGAGGTACGGGACTGTCCTTAGTAGCACGGTAGACGACGTGGCCGCCGTCATGCTGGGCGACAAGCACTTCAACGCCCGCTTTATGAGCCAGATCCTCGAGTATCGCGCCCGGGAGGTCCTCGAGTACGTACGCGACTCGCTGGACAAATCCGGGGTTCGAAATCTCCTACCCGGCGGTGCCGTGCTGACCGGTGGTGGTTCACTTCTGGGGGGTACAAGCGAGCTTGCCGAGAAGATTCTTGGCATGCGCACCAGGACCGCAGCGCCCCGGCACATAAAGGGCGATTCTGAACCTGTACGGAAGCCTCAGTATTCAACGGCCGTAGGTCTGCTATACTTCTCCGCGAAAAACGGTGACCTTAGACCAAAAGGTAAAGGTGCAGAGGTTACCAGTTTTGGTAGCATTATGAAGGCGGTCAAGGAGTGGTTTGGGTTCGGAGTGTAGTCCGAAGTGGGCCTTCCGTGGATGGTAGCTGGGAGCAGGTGGGAGAAGCTAAGCGACGAGGGGTTAGAACGTTATGTTGGACTCGGGTACTAACTATCTGGCGGTAATCAAGGTTGTCGGCGTTGGCGGCGGGGGTACCAATGCGGTGAATCGCATGATCAACTCTGGGCTCTCTGGGGTCGAGTTCATCGCGGTTAACACCGACGCGCAGTCCCTTCAGATGACCGACGCGGATATGAAGATCCACATCGGGGAGAAGCTTACCCGGGGCCTGGGCGCTGGGGCGGATCCCAAGCTTGGCATGGAGGCTGCCGAGGAGAGCAAGGCAGATATAGAGGAGGCTCTCAGAGGCGCGGATATGGTCTTCGTGACGGCGGGTAAGGGTGGCGGCACGGGCACGGGCGCGGCACCTGTAATAGCGAAGCAGGCCAGGGAGGCAGGCGCTTTGACCGTTGGGGTGGTCACCAGACCGTTCGCCTTCGAAGGGCGGCGGCGCTCGACGTATGCTGAGGAGGGGATCAAGCGCCTTAAAGAGAACGTCGATTCCCTCATCATTATCCCGAACGACCGGCTCCTTCAGGTCGCCGACAAACGGACGAGCATGATGGAGGCCTTCAGGATGGCTGACGACGTGCTGCGCGCCGGTGTCCAGGGCATAACGGACCTCATCACCGTACCAGGGCTCATAAACCTCGACTTTGCGGACGTGCGCACCATTATGCAGAACTCGGGCTCCGCGCTCATGGGTATCGGGGAGTCGAGTAGCGAGAACCGAGGATCGGAGTCGGCTAAGCTAGCCATCTCGAGCCCGCTGCTCGAGGCGAGTATCGAGGGGGCTACCGGGATCATCCTGAACATCACCGGCGGTCCTGACCTCGGGCTCTTCGAGGTCAACGAGGCCGCCGAGATCGTGCACAACGCGGCTCACCAGGATGCGAACCTAATCTTCGGGGCCGTGGTGGACGAGTCGTACGGGGACAAGGTGAGCGTGACCGTGATCGCCACGGGCTTCGACCAGCGCATGGCGACCAGGCGTCGCGAGGAGCAGGTGATACCCGAGCCGCGCGAGGAGCCTCAGCAGGAGGGTGACGTCCTTGACATCCCGGCCTTCCTTAGGCGCCGTTAGCCGAAGAGCAGGGGAGGCCCGTTCTCCTTGCCCTACACCACGAATCAAACGGAGCGAGCCAACGTGGAGATGGAGGAGTTCGTTCGGGAGCGGCTGCAGAAAGTAAGGGAGCGAGTCGCCGAGGCCCTGAGCAAGGGCGGGCGAGGGTCGGGCGAGGTGAGGATCCTCGTAGCCGGCAAGTACTATTCGCCCGAGCAAGTAGCCGCGCTCTCCAGGGCCGGGGTCAAGCTTATGGGGGAGAACAGGGCCGAAGAGTTACTGGAGAAGCAGTGGATATTCGGGGACGCCTTCGAGTGGCACTTTATAGGCCATCTCCAGCGCCGCAAGGCGAAGCAGGTCGTTGGGAGGGTTACGCTCGTGCACTCTGTGGACTCTGAGAGACTCGTAAAAGAGCTCGCTGAGCGGGCGCCGGAGGAGGGGGTAGACGCCCTTATCCAGGTGAACGTCAGCGGGGAGGAGTCGAAGTACGGGGTCGAGGAGGGAGGAGTAGAGCGGCTCCTGGAGGCGGCGGCGTGGACGGAGGGAAGGGTGAGGGTGCAGGGGTTCACGACGCTCGCGCCGCTAGTTGAACGGGCAGAGGATGTGCGTTATGTTTTCGCGAAACTGCGGGCGGTACGTGATAGGCTACGAGGTAGTTGGAGTCCCCACTTCGACCTCTCGGAGCTCTCGATGGGCATGAGCAACGACTATCCGGTCGCCGTTGAAGAAGGGGCCACCATAGTGAGGATCGGGCGGGCATTGATCGAGGAGGGCGCAGAGGCCCGTTCGTGAGGAGGCTGGATGGGAGTTAGAGATCGTCTGGAACGCGTCGCGGCCTGGTTTGGCTTCGGCGTAGACGAGGATGATTACTACGAGGAGGAAGAGGAGGGGCGGTCTTACACGAAGGAGCGCCGAACCGGAGACCGTTACACGGACGACGTCCCGGACGAAGAGCCGGGCCCGACGGTCAGACGGCTCGGGCGGTCGGAGCGTTCCTCAGCCTTCGGCACCTCTTTGGGCGACCTATTCGGCAGCGAGGCGGGCAGCGGCCGGGAGCGTTCCCACGGCGCCCAGGGCGGGTCTCAGGCGCACCTCAGGGCCGTCCCCGACCGGGGGATGCCGCCGGCGCGGGTCAGCGTCGTTGATCCCTCCAGCTTCAATGACGCCCAAGCTCTCGCCGACCGCTTCAAGCGCCAACAGCCCGTGATCCTGAACCTACAGCAGGCTGACGGGGAGCTTAGCCGTAGGATGGTCGACTTCTGCGCCGGGTTGACCTACGCCTTGGACGGCCAGATACAGACTGTCGCCAACCGAGTCTTCCTGCTCACGCCGCGCAACGTTGAGGTCTCGGCCGAAGAGCGCAAACGTCTGGCCGAGCGGGCGTTCTTCAACCAGCTTTAAACCTTGAAGAAGGTGAGCGTCATCGGGGCCGGCAAGATCGGGGGCTCTCTAGTGCAGCGTCTCTCGGCCTCCGGAGACTTCGACCTCACGATAAGCGACATACACACAGAGCAGCTAGAGCGTTTCGCCGAGGGGCACGGCGTCAGGGCCACCCCCTCGAACAAGGAGGCCGCGGGGGAGAGTGACCTGATCATAGTGGCCGTGAAGCCCTGGGACGTGGGAACGATCCTGGATGATATCTCGCCTGCCATCGAGGACGAGGAGAAGGCGGTGGTTAGCGTCGCTGCGGGCGTCTCGATCTCTGCGATGGCCGCGAGGCTCCCTCAGGGAGCCGCTGTCTTGAGGGTTATGCCAAACGTGTGTGCCGCGGTGGGGCTGGGCTCGGCGGTCGTGGCCGCGAACGGGCCCGGCGAGGCACACCTCCCTTTGGTCATGGAGATTTTCCGGCACGTGGGCGAGGTTATGGAGCTGCCGGAGCGTCTCTTCGACGCCGCGACGGCGCTGCACGGCTCGGGGCCGGCCTACGTAGCGCTCTTTGCGGACGCACTGGTACAAGCGGGTGTCAGGGAAGGTATCCCACGCGACATAGCGCGGAGACTGGTAAATGGTACCATAGGCGGGACCGCGGCATTGCTCAAAGAGAGGGCGGCGCATCAGATCCGGGACGAAGTCATGACCCCCGGCGGGACGACGGCGGCGGCCTTCGTGGCCATGGAGAAGGCGGGGTTCGTCGCGGCGGTTTACGATGGGGTAGAGGCCGCCACCGAGCAGGCCCGGAGGCTGGCAAAGTGACGGCGGAGGCGCAGCTCGCCCTGTTCTTGCAGACGTTTGGGTTCGAGGTGAGCTTGCTACTCACGAAGATGGCTGACTACGCATTCTACATATTGCTTGGGTTCATAATAGCTTGGATCCTGTTCAGCTGGTTCCCTGGATACCCCTCGAACCGCTTCTTCCAGGTAGTCTATGATGCCGTGGGCGCGGTGGTGAACCCGATCATGATGCCGGTACGGAGTCGGATACCGCCCTTGAGCCTTGGCGGTTTCGCGCTGGACCTCTCTCCAATAATCGTCATCTTTGGACTGTACGTTGCACATACCTTGGTGATCTTGGTAATTCGGAACTTTATACGACCTGTAACGGGGTGATCTCATGGCTATACGACCGATAGACATCAGGCGCAAAGAGTTCAAGAGCGGCCTCCGCGGCTACGATGCCAACCAGGTTGACGACTTCTTGGACGAGGTCGCGGACGAGTTCGAGCGTATCTTCGCCGAGAACCAACGAATGCTGGAGGAGATAACGAGCCTCAGGGAGCGTCTCCAACAGTTCGAGGAGCTTGAGGCTTCGATCCAAGAGGCCCTCGTGCAAGCCCAGCAGGTGGCACAAGACCTTCGCCGGAACGCGGGCAAGGAGGCGGAGCTGATTGTACGCGAGGCGAAGGAGCAATCGCACCGAATCTTAGCCGACTCCTCGGGCCGGGTCGAGCGGGTCCAGGAGTCTTACGAAGTCCTCCGCAAGGCCAAGCAGGACTTCGCCAACGACTTCAGGCACCTCCTCAAGAGTTACCTTACCGTTATGGACAACGCGGACGTCGCCTCCGCCAAGGAGATAGAGGCTTCCCTGCGCGAACGCCTCGACCTCGAGTCCGTAGCCACCGCTCGTCAGGCCGCCGAGACCCGAGGGCTGGACGAAAGCCGAGGCCTACAAGACGAGAGCACAGAACGTGCACCCGAAGCCTATGGGCTCGAAGAGCGCGAACTCGAAGAACAGGGAGGCGAGCGTAGGCGCGACGAGCGCGGCCTTGACGAGCGCGGGCTCGGAGAGCGCAGCGAGCCCGCTGCGTCTGGTCCGCTGGCCGAAGGCGCGGAGAGTGTTACGGAGAGCGGCGGCAGGCGGTTAGAGGTCCCTTCCGCACCGAGCGGCGAGCCGCATCGCGAGCCTGCCCCAGAACCCGAGGTCGAGGAGCCGGAGGTTGAACCTGCGAGCATCGAAGGCCGGCCACCGGAGGCTCCCACCACAGCATCGGACAGGTCCGGTATCGACGAGGAAGTAGACCGCGAAGAGGGCATGGCTGCCGGGGAGAACCACGCCGCCGACGAGTTCTTTGCGGAGGGCAGGCCACAGCAGCCCCCCGAAGAGACCGAGGAGCGCAGGATCTTCCGGGCGAGCCGCTTTTTGCGCCGGCGTGGTTAGGGCCGGTGCCAAGGCTAGAAACTAGAGCTGGGTCTGAGGACTTCGTTCGTACTGCAGCTGGCGGGGTTTATGTAAAGCTCCGGGTCTCACCCGGGGCAAAGAGCACCGGGATCAAAGGTCTATACGGGGAGGGAGCCGTCAGGATTTCCGTTGCCGCGCCTCCGGTAGAGGGCAGGGCCAACGCGGAGATCGAGCGTTACCTAGCGCGGCTCCTTGGGCTGTCTCGTTCGGGTGTCCGCGTGGTCAAGGGGGCGCAGAGCCGGGATAAGCTCGTCGTTGTGCGCGGGCTTGGGGTGGACGAGTTTTACGCTCGTGTAAGCCATCTCCTTTGAAAAGCTATCCCCGGAAGAGCCCGAATCTCGCTGGTTGCTAAGCGCTGACCGCTGAAGGGTACAGCTTCGAGGTAAGGTCCGAAGAGGCCGGGGAGCGCCTGGACCGGCTTATCGCCCGGCGCCTCGGGCAAAGCCGGAGCGTGACGCGACGCATGGTAGAGGAAGGCCTGGTGCGAGTCGATGGCGTCAGGGAGTTTTCTCCGTCTCGTAGGTTAAGTGGTGGGGAACATTGTGAAGCCTGGCCCGTCGAAGAGAAACCCGAATCCGAGGACATCTTCGTTCCGATAGTGTTTGAGGACGAGCACCTTCTCGTGGTGGACAAGCCCGCAGGACTCGTGGTGCACCCTGGGGCGGGAAACCGCTCGGGGACGCTGGTCA
Source organism: Actinomycetota bacterium (assembly GCA_030861485.1). GTDB lineage: Bacteria > Actinomycetota > Rubrobacteria > Rubrobacterales > Rubrobacteraceae > Rubrobacter_F. Next base: position 6,900 of record JALZFP010000225.1, read on the forward strand.
ACGCTCTGTTGAGCAGGGGCATCGCGGGCGGTGGGGACCCAGAGCGGCCGGGGGTAGTACATCGTTTGGACAGGGACACCTCGGGACTTATGGTAGTTGCCAGAAACGAGGAGGCCTATTCGGGGCTCGTTGCGGCGCTCGGCCAGAGGCGCGTAGGACGCATCTACCGGACTCTGGTCTTAGGTGAGGGCTTGCCAGCCGCGGGAACGATAAACTCTCAGGTAGGCCGGGACCCTGCTAACCCTACCCTTATGGCCGCAGGCGTGGGGAAGCCGGCGGTGACCCACTTCGAGGTTCTGTGCGAGGCCGCGGGGCACACAATGCTCACGGTGCGCCTGGAGACAGGGAGGACACACCAGATCCGGGTTCACCTCTCGGCCATCGGGCACCCTGTCTACTCCGACCCTCTCTACGGCGAGCCCGTTTCGGGCAGGCGTCTGTGGCTCCACGCGGAGCGCTTATCCTTTATCCATCCCGTAACAGGAAAAAGGCTCGAGTTCGAATCACCCATCCCGGAGGATCTGTGTGAGGCGGCGGGGGCACTCAGCCCACGCTTCCCCGCTTGACGAGCCCTCTCCCCTCTGGTAGCTTGGTCCGGACAGCATACCCCTTTAACGGCGTCCCGTGAGGCGCGAAGGAGGT
>JALZFP010000240.1 GCA_030861485.1 Actinomycetota bacterium
CAGACCCACGTGGTAAGGTCCCATACAGTCGAGTCCACGTCCACGCTGAGGACGCACCTCATCAGATCAGCTCCTCGACCGGGATCGCCTCGGTCAGACCGGATTCGGGATCTATCACGGCGAGGCCCGCCCCGGCCTGCCGCGCCACGAGGGCGTGGCGTCTCAAACCGTCCTCATCGTCTATCGTGCCAAGGCTGTCGGGCAGCTCCAGATGAGCTGCTCTCTCGCGGAAGGCGCGGGCCTTCTCGGGGGTGCTGAAGAGCGCTGCTATCAGCACCTCGCCCCTTTCGGTCTCGACGGAGATCAGGGGCACCTCTCCCCTCTCGTCGCTTATGAGGTAGAGGGGAAGCGGTATCTCCCGCGCTCTCTCGGCAGCTTTGATCGCGACATCGCTCGTGTGAAAGAGGCCGGTCCCGCTCCGCGAGACCACGAGCACGTAATCTTTCCCCGCCGCCGCGAATACCTCGACCGCGCCCCAATCTGTGAGCCCCTTTGGCATCAGCCCGGCCAGAGCCTCCATCCCGTGCTCGGAGGCGCCGGCAGAGAACTCCCGGGCAAGCTCCTCATCGGAGAAGAGGACACCGACGGTAGCCGGCTCGCCCCCGACCTCGGTCTCCTGAGAAACGTCCCTCCCCTCCTCGTCTACCAACCGGTAGAGAGGCGGGCGGGGCAGCTCATCCAGGGTCAGCTCCCGGTCGTCCCCGTTCATGACTCGTACCCCACGACCGGCTCCATCTGCCGCAGTTGTGCGCTTAAGTGCACGCGTTTCGGTATCGCCCTGAGCGCCGTATCGCGCAACCGGCACAGGAGCGGGCTCTCCAGTTGTCCGATCCTACCGAGGCGCCGCGACTGCCGGACGACGGACGCCGTCCGCTCCTTGCGCCGGTCCTCGTAGAATCGTAAGGTAGCTACAGTATCGCCTTCTTCACCCAAGGACCTGGCGAGCACGACCGCATCTTCTATCGCCTGACAGGCCCCCTGGCCGAGGTCGGAGGGCATCGGGTGGGCCGCGTCCCCTAAGAGCGTGACGCGCCCCTCGCCCCAACGCTTCGCGGGCTCACGGTAGTAGACGCCGTCGTAATGGATGTCGGATTCCTCCGTCGCCTCTATCGCCAAAGGGATCGGCTCGTGCCACCCTCCGAAGCGTGCGAGCAGCTCCTCTTTACGTCTCGCTCCTGCGTTCTCTGCTCCCTCCGGTGCGTTCTTCGTGGCGTACCAGTACACCCGCCTACGCCCCAGCTTGACCAAACCAAACCGCTCGCCCCGTCCCCACGCCTCGAACGCACCCCCGCCGGGGAAAGGCTCCTCTCCTAACTCCGCCACCCCGCGCCAAGCTACGTAGCCGGCGTAGAGAGGCGGCCCGTCGCCGAGTAGTTGCACCCGGATCGTCGAGTGAAGCCCGTCGGCCCCGATCAGGAGCTCGCAACGCTCCTCTCGACCGCCGGCAAAGCGCGCCACGACGCCTCCCTTGTCCTGCTCGAAGCCTGTAACCTCGGCACCAGGACGTATCGCTTCTCTGCCCAGCGCCGCGCAGAGCGTCTTCTGGAGGTCCGCGCGGTGCACGACCACGGTAGTGCCCCCGAACCTCTCCTCCATCACAGCGGATGGCATCTCGTAGAATACCCTACCGTTCGGAGAGCGCAGCTCGCCTTTCGGGTGCAGGGGTTTTCCGACCGCCAGCACCGTCTCGTACAGGCCAAGCTCTCGTAGAGCCTTCATCGCGTTGGCCCACAGCGAGATGCCCGCCCCGATCTCGCGCAGCTCGCCCGCCTTCTCGAAGACCACGGCCTCCAAGCCTACCTGCCGCAGCGCTATCGCCGCTGAGAGCCCACCGATTCCCCCGCCAACGACGATGGCCCTCACGGGGAGCGCCGCACTTCTAGAGCAGGATGGACTTGCGCTTGACGAGCTGCTTGGCCAGAGAGACCAGCTCGTCGGGCAGGAAAGGTTTGCGCAGGACCCGCACGGATCCGTGCGTCCTCTCACCCAGCCTGCGGGAGGCCGGGTCCCTCTTCGAGATCGTGAGGACCACGGGTATCTTCTGGGTCTTAGGCATTGCCTTCAGGCAGTGGCAGGCTTCCAGGCCGTCTACCTCGGGCATACTGGCGTCCATAACTATGAGGTCCACCCTCCGGCTCAGGGCCTCTTGGAGCGCCTCCTGACCGTCTGCAGCCTCGATTACCCTAAAACCGGCGTCGCGTAGGGCGTCGGCGGCCTCTCCCAGGAGAACAGGATCATCGTCTGCAAGCATGACCGTGGATGCCATGAGCAGAAATTTTACACCAATCTCCGTATAAAACACGCCCCTTAGAAACCCGACGCGCAGAGCGAGATGCGCTAAACTCTCCATGGAGCCGTAAGTTCTTACTCTCTGGCGATGAGGGGTGAGCGTGGAAACGCAGAAATATTACCGCAAAGGCTTCAAGATGCGGGAGAATATCCAGCACCTCCTCAACCGCGACTACCGCTCGGAGGTTGTAGACAGGGTGCGCGAGAACGGCAACGTCTTCGAGGCCCCAGGTCTCACCCTACGGCTCGCCGACGAGTTCGGCTTCTGCTATGGGGTAGACCGGGCGGTGGACTACGCCTTCCAGACCCGCGAGAAGTTCCCGGAGAGGCGCATCTACATAACAGGGGACATGATTCACAACCCCTCTATGAACACCCGCCTACGAGAGATGGGCATAGAGTTCCTCTCCGAAGGATTCAACGGCCGCCCAGATGAGAAGTTCGCCTCTCTGGGTCCTGAGGACGTCGTCCTCCTCCCCGCCTTCGGCGCGCCTGTGGGCTGGGTGGACAGGCTCCGCGAGCGTGAATGCATAGTCGTGGACACCACCTGCGGCTCGGTCCTCTCGGTGTGGAAGCGCGTTACCCGCTACGCTCAAAACGGCTTTACGAGCATCATCCACGGCAAGTATTACCACGAGGAGACTAAGGCAACCGCCTCCCAAACACTAAAGGACGGCGGCAACGGCACGTACCTCATCGTCCGAGACCTCAAGGAGACCGGCTACGCTGTAGACTTCATCCTCGGGAAGATGGGCGCGAAGGAGCTAAGGGAGAAGCTCTCTCACGGCATGTCCCCCGGCTTCGACCCCGAGATTGACCTTCAGAAGGTCGGCGTTGCCAACCAGACCACAATGCTCATGAGCGAAACGATGGCGGTGGGCGAGGAGCTGAGTAAAGCGATGGTCGAGCGATACGGCGATGAGAATTTGACCGAGCACTTCGAGCTCTTCGACACCATCTGCTCCGCAACACAGGATCGTCAGGACGCTCTCTTCGAGCTGCTCGAGCACTCCCTGGATGTGGCGATCATCGTCGGCGGCTACAACTCCTCGAACACCAACAATCTGGCGATCATCGCCAAAGAAAGGGTTCCGAGGAGCTACCACATAGCGAGCGGGGACTGCATAAACGGCAACGTCATCCGACACAAGCCCCCCGGCACGCCCCTCGACCCCAGTGAAGAGGTCGAGGAGGAGGGGTGGTTACCCGAGGGCCCGGTGCGGGTTGGGCTCACCGCCGGTGCCTCCACACCTAATTCCCAGATAGGGCTCGCCATCGAGCACATCCTCAAAGCGAAGAACCTCTCTCCCGAGCTGATACTCGCTTAGAGCGAGCTAGCGGGTCTGCCCGCCGATCTCCAGGACCTTGCGGGCAATGTCGGCGAACTCCTGAGCCTCTGCAGGGTCAGGCTCGACGGTGGCGCCGGTGTCGAGAACTATCTGCACATCACCCTTTCTGGCACCCTCCGAATCCCGCAGGTAGTTAAGTAGGGCGTAGGCGGCACCGGCAGCGGCGCCCAGCAGGACCACGCGGCCAAAGGTTCTCCTCACCCCTGCCCCCCTTCCCCGAAGCCGATCATCTTCTCGACCTCTTTACGAGTGTTGCGCATGTCGTAGAGGACGAGGCCGACCCGGGCATCGGGGCCGGTCGTAGCGGCGAGCGTCCCGCCCCCTTCGAGGCCGACGAGTAAGACGTGGCCTCCTTCGCCCTTGATCCTAACCTGAGAGAAAGAGCTCCCGCCTTTCTCCCGCGCGCTCCGGCGAGCAATGCCGGCAAGAGCCGCAAGCATGGCGGCGTACCGCTCCCTATCCACCCCGGGCGGTAGCGTCGCAGCCTCCAGCTCCCCGTCCTTAAGTAGAACCGACGCCGTCGTGACCTCCCCGGAGAGCGCCCGCAGGTCCTCGAGCACCCCTTCCAACTCCCCCACACCGGTCGCGCCGGCTGCGCCACCTTCGGCCATCTTCCTCCTTCCGTCCCCGTAAGTCTATTAGGGCACGGATTATACCAACCCCCGGTGGTGCCTCTGGCGGAGCACCTTAACACGCAACCTCGCGAATGGTATATTCTCCGAACCTCCGGGGCGATTAGCTCAGCGGGAGAGCGCTGCCTTCACACGGCAGAGGTCGCTGGTTCGAACCCAGCATCGCCCACTTAGAAAAAGTGGCGTTTTACAGGTAAAATGTTAAAGATAAAAAAGGGGTCGGGGTTAACCCCGACCTTGTCTACATCAATAGTACACCAACGCGGCTCTCTCCAAAACAGCCTTGTGCAGCGAGGGCTGGAGCATTATTTCCTCTTAGCTTCACTTCTAGAACTGAAGCTTTACAGCTAATTGGCCGATAGGTACGAGTAGGCGGGTTTTACGGAGCCAGGGTTAAGGGGGTTGCAACAGTTATGCTAAACATGGCTACATGATGCTAGGTAGGTCAACCTCATCGCAAGGCCCTGTAGGATCACCTCATGCCCACGCTACAAACACCCCGAAGATTATTCTTGGTTCTCCTCGAATCCACGCAGCAACAACTCCAGGGCCTCTGGGTGTAGCCGGACATCGCCGGCGAAGGGGTTGTCAAGAGAATAGATTGTA
>JALZFP010000250.1 GCA_030861485.1 Actinomycetota bacterium
GGTGCAGTGCCTGTACCGACAGCTCCAGATCCTCCTCCGGCGTGTCCTCTTCTCTGGTGTGGCTGAGGCCCTTGAGGCTCTTTACGAAGAGCATCACCGTCGGCATCGACCGCGCCATCTCCGCCGCGTCGTGCAGAGGGCCGCTCGGTAGCCGGTACGATCTACCAGCCACCTCGTTCACGGCTTCTTCGGCAAGTCTGATAAGCTCCTCGTCAAAAGGTATCGGCTCTATCTGCCAGAGCCGCTCCCACTCGACCTCGACATTTTCCTCCCCCGCTACCCTCTCGCTCGCCTCCTTCGCCGTCTCCAGCATGTCGGCGAGCACGCCGGCGTCCAGGGCGCGCTGGTCCAGCGACACCTCGCACCACCCGTTGAGCGCAGTGACGATGCCCGGTCTAACGTTTACGGAGCCGACAGTGCCGCGCACGTCGTCCCGTCGCGCCGCGTCGTCCCGAAACTCGATGGCCGAGCGGGCCGCCGCGATAAAGGCGTCCCGGCGCACATCCATTGGCGTCGAGCCGGAGTGGGCGTGCTGCCCCCTAAAGCGCACCGCGTGCCGCTCGACCCCGAAGGTACCAAGCACCACCCCGAGCGGTAGGTCCATCCGCTCTAGCACCGGGCCTTGCTCGATGTGCAGCTCCAGGTAAGCAACCGCCTTCCGGAGCTGCTCGTTCGCCTCGTTTACCCGGTCGAGCTCGACCCCGTGCTCTTCCAGAGCGTCCGCCAGCGCGACGCCGTCCTTATCCTTGAGGTTGCGGACGTCGTCGGGCTTCAGAGATCCGGCCGCCGCCCCCGAGCCGAACAGGCTGCGACCGAAGCGGGCACCTTCTTCGTCGGCCCAGTCCACTAATCGGAGCGTTACCGGGCGTTTCTGAGGGGCCAGGGAGCGGAATACTTCGAGAGCGCCGATCACGTTCAGGGCGCCGTCGAGCCAGCCGCCGTGCGGGACGGAGTCGATGTGGCCGCCGAGGATGACAGTATCTTCAGAGTCGCCGGGGGCTGTGGCCCAGAGGTTGCCGGCCTCGTCCGTCTCGACCTCGCAGTCGATCTCATCGAGCTTCTCCTTTAGCCAGGAGCGCGCCTTCACCCACTCCTCCGTCCAGGCGACGCGACGCGCCCCTTCCGGCCCGCCGGTCAGCCCGTCGAGCTCGCGCAGCTCCTCGACGGCGCGGTGGAAATCTACCTGTTCGGCGGACTCCATCCTCTCACCCCACCTTCTCCCTGCTCCCGACCTCGGCGAGCGCCTCTTCTAGGATGCCCGCCGCTTCTTCGGCGGCCTCGCGCGTTACGATCAGGGGTGGCGAGACGCGGATAGTGTTCGCCCTTAGACCACCCTTCCCGACGAGCAGGCCCCGCTCCCGGCAGGCCTCAAGAAAACGTAGCGCTGCCTCGGGGTCCGGCTCCCTGCCCGGCCCCACAAACTCAATGCCGAGCATCAGGCCCCGCCCCCGCACCTCGCCGACGGCCGCGCTCTCCTTGGCCATCTCCAGCAGCCGCTCCTTGAGGTAGCCTCCCACCTCTGCGGCGTTTCTCTGTAGGTCATTGTCCAGGATGTACTCAAGGCTTGCCAGGGCCCCCGCGGTCGAGAGGTGGTTTCCGCCAAAGGTCGAGAGGTGGAGGTTCGGGGAGAGGGAGTCCACAATCTCCGCTCGTCCCATGACCGCGCCGATGGAGAGCCCGTTACCAAGGCCCTTCGCCATGGTGATAAGGTCCGGCTCTACGCCGTGAGCCTCGATGCCCCAAAAGTGGCTACCGGTTCGCCCGAAAGCGGTCTGGACCTCATCCGAGATCAGGAGTATCCCCGTCTCGTCCAGGATCTCCTTTATGCGCACGAAGTAGCCCGGTGGAGCTTCGATAAAGCCACCAACACCCTGTATCGGCTCCGCGATGAACGCGGCTACGCGTCCCGTGGTCTCCGCCTCGATCAGCCCTTGCAGGTCCTCCGCGCAGAGCAGGTTGCACTTCGGCTCACCCCTGCAGAATGGGCAGCGGTAACGGTAGGGGCTCGCCAGGTACCTGACGTCGAGGGCGGAGCGACTAGTGGGGCTCCAGGTGCTCTGTCCGGTTATCCCCATCGTCGCGAAGGAGCGCCCGTGATAGGAGGAGCGGAGCGCGACTATCTCGCTCGATCCGCGGTATCTCGTGGCGAAGAGCAGCGCGGCCTCGTTCGCCTCGGTGCCGCTAACTGTAAAAAAGACCTTATTGTCGCCAGAGATCGGGGCGAGCTCTATGAGCTTCTCCGCCAGCCTAACCTGGTTCTCGATCAGGTACAGCGTGGAGGAGTGGACGATCTTCTCCGCCTGGGACTTTATGACTTCGGTAATCTCTGGAATGGCGTGCCCGCTTATCGTGGTTACGATGCCACCGAAGAAGTCCAGATACTCGTTTCCCTCCGAATCCCAGACCCTGTACCCCTCGCCGCGTACCAGCTCCATGGGCTTCTCGTAGTAGAGCGGCATCCACTCGGGGAGTGTGGCCTCGTGCCTCGCCCTTAGTTCGTCCGGACGCATGCTCATACCAGGGCCGACTTCATGCTCGGAGGGACAAAACTACGTTCGATGAATTTACCCGAGCCATGTTCGCCCACTATCTCACCGTCCTTGTAGATCAGGTTCCCCCGCACGTACACCGAGGCCGGACCCCCGTTAAGAGCGTGCCCCTCGTACGGCGTGTAGTCCACGTTGCCGTGTCGGTTCTCCGCCGTCGCCGTGATCGAGAGCTCCGGGTCCCACAGCACGATGTCCGCATCTGCGCCGGGGACAAGGGTGCCCTTGCGCGGGTACATGCCATAGATACGCGCCTGGTTTGTCGATAGCACGGCGACGAATTGGTTCTCGGAGATCCTGCCCTCCCTCACCCCGAGCGTCCAGAGTACCATCGCCCGTTCCTCCGCA
>JALZFP010000283.1 GCA_030861485.1 Actinomycetota bacterium
CGCACCCTGAATCCAGTCTTTCCAAGACGGGGAGAACGAGTAATTCTGCCCATAACATGCGGATCGAGTAAGGAGTAGAGCTCGGGCTATGGGCCATGCTCTGGATCGTCGTGGTCGTCGTGCTTTAGGCTAAAATAGCCTCATGGCTGTTTACCTGCTACTCGGCGACGACGAGGAACGCAAAAAGCGCGGCGTCGAGAGGCTCCGCAAAGATCGGGCCCCCGAGACTTACGATGCCGAGGAGACCGGCCCCGAGACCGTCGTCTCGGCCTGCAACTCCTACTCGCTCTTCGGCGAGGGCCCCTTCGTCCTCCTCAGGAACCTCGAAGCTTGGAACGCTGCCCAAAAAGCAAAGATTGTAGACTATCTGAAAGATCCCTCACCCGAGACCGATCTCGTCATGCTCGGCGAAAAGCTCGCTGCTCGCGAGAAGCTTCTCGCGGCGGTAAAAAGGACGGGCGAGGTCCACGACTTAAAGCAGCCGACCGGTAAGGCACTCGCGAAGTGGGCCATCGGTTACGCGAAGAAGCAGGGTCTCGAACTGCCGGAAGACGTGGCCAACGAGCTTGTAGCACGATGCTCAGACGACAAGGTTCGGGTCATGAGCGAGCTCGATAAGCTCGCTCTCTACGTTAATGGGACCGCTACCCTGGAGGACGTCGAGGCGCTGGTCCCGCCAGACCTGCAGGCCAACATCTTCAAGTTCGTGGACGCCTTGGGCGTCAGGGATCGAGGTGAGGCATTGAAGTTACTGGAGGTTCTGCTCTCCGCGAACGAGCCGCCATTGCGGATCGTGTATATGATCAGGCGCCAGTTTCGCCTTCTGGCCCGTGCTTGCGCCCTCTTCGAGAGTGGTGCCTCTCGCTCCGAGGTGGCGAGCACGCTCAAGGTCCCACCCTTCGTCGCCCACAAACTCGAAGAACAGAGCCGGAGGATGGTCGAGGAAGACGTCGAGCGAGCGCTTGCCCTCACGCTCGATTTGGAACGCGGCCTCAAGGGCGGAAAGGAGCTCGGGGAAGAACTACAAGTCGAGCTTGCTGTTATGGAGCTCTCGAACCGGGCCTAGGTTATGCAGACTTGTGCCTCCAGATCCCTTGCGAGTGGCATCACTAGGCGCGGTTAAACTTACCTAAGAATTCTCCCAGGCATCATAGCGGTGGGTTCCACGATATCATCGTCCTAGAAGCGGCGTAAGCTAGCTTAGCTCTCGCCCCTGGTACCGGCGAGCGCCTTGTCGAGGCGGCTGGTCTTACGGGCGGCCTTGTTGTGATGAATGACGCCCTTCGTGGCGGCCTGGTCGTAGGCCTTCTGGGCCTCGTCCCGGACTTGCTGCGCCCTCTCGTTGTCGCCGGCGTCGATGGCCCTGTAAAAGCTTCTGGAGAGGTTTTTGAGATGAGTGCGCACAGGTTTGTTCTGCTCGTACTTTCTGCGGCTCTGCTTGTCACGCTTGGACGGTGCGGGCACGCTCTGGCTCCTTTTTGTATCGGAACGGACCTGACCGGAAGAATGTAACACACGTCGTACAAGAGGGCAATCGTGATAAAATCTGCCGGTGCAAAGCATCGAGCGTACGCGCAATTTCTGCATAATCGCGCACATAGACCATGGTAAGAGCACTCTAGCCGACAGGTTTCTGGACATCACCCATGCGGTCTCTGAGAGAGAGCGGGTGAACCAGATCCTGGACACTATGGAACTCGAACGCGAGCGCGGCATCACTATCAAGGCCCAGGCTGTGCGCGTCGCTTACGGGCGAGACGACGGCCAGTGGACGCTGAACCTCATCGACACGCCTGGCCATGTGGACTTCGCATACGAGGTTTCACGGGCGATAGCGGCATGCGAGGGAGCACTCCTCGTCGTAGACGCGAGTCAGGGGATACAGGCCCAGACGCTCGCCAACCTCTACCTGGCGATGGAGCATGACCTGGAGATCATTCCGGTTCTCAACAAGATAGACTTGCCCATCGCCGACGTGCCCTCCATGACCGAGGAACTCGTCGAGCTCCTAGGGGTGGAGGAGAGCGATATACTCAAAATCTCCGCCAAAACTGGAGAGGGCGTCGCCGAGGTCCTCGACGCCGTGGTGGATCGCATCCCGGCGCCGCAGAGCGCGCAGGAAGAGACGCGCGCCCTGATCTTCGACTCCTACTACGACCCCTACCGGGGTGTGGTCTCGCTGGCCCGTCTCGTGGACGGTGAGCTGAAGAAGGGCGACGAGGTCCGCGCGATGGGTTCGAAAGAGCGGTTCGAGCTCCTGGAGGTCGGCTGCTACTCACCCAAACCTACGGCCCTGCCGCACTTGCGCGCCGGCGAGGTCGGGTACATCATCGCTGGGTTGAAGGATATCGAGGCGCTGCGTGTGGGTGACACTGTGACACGGGTCGCGGATCCGGCTGACAAAGCCCTGCCCGGCTACGCCCAGGCACTCCCGACGGTCTTCTCGGGGTTGTATCCTACGGTTGGAGACGACTTCGAGCGTTTAAGGGACGCCCTCCAGAAGCTGCAGCTCAACGACGCCTCCCTCTTCTTCGAGCCTGAGAACTCAAAGATGGGGTTCGGGTTCAGGTGCGGCTTCCTGGGGCTGCTTCACATGGAGATCGTGCAGGAGCGGTTGGAGAGGGAGTTCGGCCTCGACCTTATCGCCTCCTCGCCGAGCGTGAGGTACGAAGTAATCTCGGATGGCGAGGTGTTGGAGATCACCAACCCAAGCGAGTTGCCGGAGTTCTTTGATGAGATCCGGGAACCTATTGTGCGGGCAACGCTAATAGCTCCCAAGGAGCATGTCGGCGCGCTCATGGGCCTCTGCCATGAGCGGCGCGGTGCCTCTATTGGGATGGAGTACATCTCGACGCGCCGCGTGCAACTGACCTACGACTTGCCGCTTGCGGAGATCATCACGGACTTCTTCGATGCGCTTAAGAGCCGCACGAAGGGTTACGCCTCCTTCGACTATGAGTTCAAGGGCTACGAGGCCTCCGACCTCGTAAAGGTCGAGGTTCTGGTCTCCGGAGAGCCGGTGGACGCGCTCTCGATCATCGTCCACCGCGACAAGGCTTATTATAGGGGCCGCGCCCTCGCCGAGAAGCTGAAGGAGTTGATACCACGCCAGCAGTTCGAGGTGCCGGTACAGGCGGCGGTGGGGAAGAGGATCATCGCCCGCGAGACGGTGCGCGCCTACCGCAAGGACGTGACGGCAAAATGCTACGGTGGAGATATCACCCGCAAGCGCAAGCTCCTCGAACAGCAGAAAAAGGGCAAACGCCGCATGAAGCAGGTAGGGAGCGTGGAGATACCCCAGGAAGCGTTCCTCGCCGCCCTGAGGATCTGAGCCGCGGGGACGTGTAGCTGAAGCGCCCAGCCATCGTGGTAAAATTTTGAGCATGACGATCTCCGTCAGGCAGCACGAGATATTAATCAAGACTCTTGAGCTGTATATCTCCACCGGTACGCCCGTGGGAAGCAACGCTCTTGCGGACATGATTGATGCGAGCAGCTCCACGATACGGGCGGAGCTCGCCGTCCTGGAGTCAGAAGGTCTCCTTACCCAGCCGCACACCTCTGCCGGCCGCGTCCCAACCGATGCGGGCTACCGCTACTACGTGGACGCGCTTATGGCCGGAGAGGTATCCGATGACTCGCCGGGAGAGCCTCCGTTCCAGACCTCGGAGAGCTATGGCAATGTGGACCAGTTGCTGCAGGGGGTTTCAGAGGGGATGAGCGAGGTGACACGCCTTCTTGCGGTGGTAGCGGGTCCCTCCGCCTTGGGAGGGACGATCTCCCGCGTGGACTACCTGCCCTTGAGGGAGGGGGCGTACCTTATCGTCGTCTCTACGGAAGGCGGCGAGGCGTCGAGCACGACCATAACCCTACCCTTTTACGTTAAGGATGAGGAGTTGCGCGAGATACTGGCATCCCTCAACGCTTTCCTCGGTGGCCGTCCGATCGCTACGGACCTGGAGCTCATGACCGCGAGGCGCTTTCTCGCCGACTACAACCCGCTCGCCGTGGGCGCGGTGCTGGAGGCCGTTGAGGTCTTGAGCCGGGCCACCGAGCGTGGCCTGTTTATCCGGGGCGCCTCGGCCTTGCTGGCACGCCTCGACGATCTGGACCCCTCGAGCCTCTCTGCAGTTGTGGAGGTCTTCGAACGGCGCCGCTGGCTCCTGAAGCTCGTTGGCGATGCCCTCGCGCGCTCGGTCTCTAGCTCCACCGACTCCACCCGCTCCAGCGTGGTCGTCTCTATTGGTGTGGAGTCGGGCTTTAATAACCTTTCGGGGACGAGCCTCGTCGCGGCGGCCTATAGCCATCGCGAACGTCCCTACGGCGTCGTGACCCTCATCGGGCCGAAGAGGATGGAGTATGATGCTGCAATCTTTACGGTCCGCTCGGCGGCCGAGACCCTGACCCACCACCTCGACTCAAGGTTCTAGGGTAGCTTGGCGACTAAGCGCGATTATTACGAGGTTCTGGGCCTGCCCCGTGAAGCTTCGGAGGCGGAGATAAAGAAGGCGTACCGCAGGCTGGCTCGTGACCATCACCCCGACGCCAACCCTGATGACTCCGGTGCCGAAGAACGCTTCAAGGAGCTCACCGAAGCCTACGAAGTACTCTCGAATCCGGAGTCGCGCCGCGCCTACGACACGTATGGCCACCAGATTCCCCGAGCGGGGGCCGGTACAAGGGGTGCGGCCGACCCGTTCGGCGGCTTCCAGGATATCTTCGAGACCTTTTTTGGAGATCGCTTCGGCGGCCCCTCGGGAGGCTCGTTCTTTGGAGGCTCCCGCGCTCCCAACCGCGGGAGCGATACTGAAGTAGAAGTAGAGGTTACACTCAGGGAGGCAGCTTCCGGCGTAGAACGTGAGGTGAAGGTACAAGCCGTCAAGGAGTGTTCGGTATGTGGTGGTGTGGGGGGCACGAGCACGCGCCAGTGCGGCACCTGTGGCGGAATGGGCGCCGTAAGGTCGGTGCGGGAGAGTTTCTTCGGGCAGATGGTCAGCACGCAGACGTGCTCGACTTGCTCGGGGAGTGGCAGAATCATCGAAGTCCTCTGCGAGAACTGCCAAGGGAGCGGTCGAGTGGCGGAGTTGGCAACGCACAGTATCCGGATACCGGCCGGGATCGAGGACGGGATGAGAATCAGGGTCGCGGGGGCGGGGAACATCGGAGAAAGGGGTGCACCCTCGGGAGATCTTTACATAAGGGTAAGGGTTGGGGAGGACCCGGAGCTGATAAGGGACGGGGATGACCTGATCCACCGCATGAGGATCAACTTCGTTGAGGCTTCTTTGGGGACCGAGGTCGAGGTGCCGACGCTCGAGGGGACTACGGAGGTTCGGATAGAGCCGGGGACGCAGCCGGGAGCGACGCTGACCTTAAGGGGTGAGGGGATGCCGCGTTTGAAACGCCGGGGGAGGGGAGATCTGAAGGTGCTCGTGGACGTCATGGTGCCTACCCGGCTCAGCGCCGAGCAGCGGGAGTTGCTCAAACGCTTTGAAGCGTCGAGCGGGGAGGAGACGTACGGTAACGGCGGCGGTGAGTCATTCTTCGACCGTCTCAGGGGCGTATTCCGGTAAGGTACTCGTTTTGGCCGAGCTCACTCGCATCTTCTCTCTCTCCCGCCTAGAAGCCGGCGATTCTTTGCGCCTCTCAGAGGAGGAGAGGCATCATGTCTATAAGGTTTTGCGGGGACGTGAGGGGGATAGGATCGAGGTCGTCGACGGTACAAGGAGGTTGTTCGTCGCCGAGCTTGCGCGGAGGGGAGAGGCAACCATCCTCGAGGAGCGAATTGTGGCGGCGAGCGCTGGAGGCGCGGAAGTGGAGGTGACTCTATACCAGGCTATACCGAAAGGGCGGCACATGGACCTAGTGGTGGAGAAGGCAACCGAACTAGGCGTGACGCGCGTCGTGCCCCTGACGACAGAGCGCGGCTTGGTCAGGCCCCCGGAGGGGGACGGAAAGATGCGACGCTGGCGCCGGGTGGCCAGGGCCGCTGCCCGGCAGTCACTGCAGCTTTGCGTGCCGGAGGTAGCAGAGACCGCGCCTTTTTCGGTGACGGTGCGCGAGGCGGGTGAGTTCGGGGTACTGTTGCACAATGAACCTGCTCTGCCGCTGTTGGAAGATGTGGTGACGCCAGGCGCGGCGGTCGACCTGTTTGTAGGACCGGAGGGAGGCTGGAGCGAAGGAGAGTTGGCGGTTGCCCAAGAGGCTGGTCTCGCCCTGGCGTCACTCGGTCCGCACCGATTGCGGAGCGAGACAGCGGGGATAGCGGCGGTGGCACGGGCCTGCGCGGTGCAAGAATGGGCGAGAAGCGTAGCCGGTAGCGCAAACAGAAGCGTTGGAGGGAACCAATAAGCGCGAACGATTGCACAGTCTGTAAGATAGTCGGCAGGGAGATAGAGTCGGGGATCGTACACAACAAGGAGGGGGGCATAGCCTTCAAGTACGTTAACGGGAAGAGCTCGGTACAACAACGGCTCTGGCCGGGGCAGGGTGGCTTCCACTTGCACGCGTACGTGGTGGCGAACATAGCGTGGGGATGCCATGAGCATAGGGGATGACATTTTCCGGGACACGAAGGAGGCGATGAGGGACCGGGATAGGCCCCGAGTCGAGGCTTTAAGGCTGCTCAGCGCCGCGCTAAAGAACGCCGAGATCGAGAAAGGCGAGCCCCTCGCCGAAGACGAGGAGCTAACGATCCTGCGCCGACAGGCCAAGCAGCGCGAGGAATCGGCTGAAGCATTTCGTAAGGCCGGCCGTGAGGAGCAGGCGAGAAAGGAAGAGAGTGAGGCAGACGTTGTACGCCGCTACCTCCCTTTTCCCCTCTCAGACGAGGAGCTCGAAAGGGTAATAGACGAGGCGATCCAGGAGACAGGCGCCGCGAGTATGAGGGACATGGGCGCCGTGATGGGCTGGGCGATAGAGCGGACAGGCGGCCGGGCGGACGGTAAGAGGCTTTCGGCGCTCGCCCGGGAGCGGCTACAAGGTTGAGTTTGTACTTCAGATAGATACGCGAGGAGGAGAAGAGACGAACACTACACCCGAAAGTCAGGTCGAGGCTAAGCTGGTGGTACCACCGGGCCACATGCTGGAGGTATTCGGAGAGCGGGACGTGGTCTTGAGACGGGTAGAGGATCTGGTCCAGTGCGAGCTCATCGTGCGGGGGAACGAGATCGTCTTGCGTGGGGGCGAGGCCGCCGTGGAGCGGGCGGAGGTGGTCTTCGACGGTCTCGTCGAGCTTGCCGAGAGCGGGAACCACCCCACGCCCGAGACGGCTGAGCGGTTGTACGGAATGGGGGTGGACGGAGGCGGCAAGGAGGTACTCGGGGATGTCATTGTCTCGCACCGGGGCCGCCGGGTGGCGCCCAAGACCCGCAATCAGAAGGCCTACACGGACGCTATCCGGAAGCACCAGGTCGTCTTTGGGATAGGGCCTGCGGGTACCGGGAAGACCTACCTCGCAGTGGCCCTGGCGGTCGACGCGCTAAACCGGGGGGAGGTCACTAGGATCATCCTAACCCGGCCTGCGGTCGAGGCGGGGGAGTCTTTAGGTTTCCTACCGGGAGATATGATGGCCAAGGTAGACCCGTACTTCAGGCCTCTTTACGACGCTTTGTACGAGATGATCGACCCAGCAAAGTTCCAGGGAGACCTGGAGAGGGGTATAATTGAGATCGCACCTTTGGCATTCATGAGAGGCCGAACCTTGAACGACGCGTTCGTCATCCTCGATGAGGCGCAGAACACCACCCCTCAGCAGATGAAGATGTTCCTCACGCGCCTCGGGTTCGGTTCCAAGATGGTCATAACGGGAGACACCACCCAGGTGGACCTTCCCTTTGGGAAGACTAGCGGCCTCGAGGACGCAAGGGCGAAGCTCACCGGGGTCGAGGGCGTGTCCTTTGTGCGCCTCAAGCGCGACGACATCGTGCGAAGTGATCTCGTCATGCGTATTGTGGACGCCTACGAAAAGGTAGGAGGCCCTTCCGGGGACGAAGCCTAGGCGGCACAACAGGTTCCGAAGGGAAAGAACGGCGGACGGCATGGACGAAACTTCTGAGAACAGAGGACCGCAAGACGAGGCCTCGCAAGAGCGAGGCACACAAGGCGACCTCTCGGGGAATGGGGCTGGGGATCAGGCGGTGTTCGTACCCGCTGACTCGGTGTCGCGGGCGCCGGTCGCGGCTGGATCTGCTAGGGGCAAAGCTGAGGAGTTTCACCGGCCGCCGACGCGAATAGAGAGGCTACGGGCCTGGCTCGAGGGACTGCCCCGGGTACGTCTGTACGTGACGCTGTTCTGCGTCGTCTGGTTCTCGCTGACGCTCCTGGTAGGGGTAAACGTAAACCCCTTTGCCTCACGGGGCGGACCGAACCCCTGGACGGCGATGCTCGGGGTAGGGATCGTGGTGGCGACGGAGATGTGGATCTCCTGGTACTTCCTTGAGCGGTTCGGGAGGAAGATCCTGCGCGAGAACACCCTCGTCCGGATCTTACTCGCGGCCTCGCTCCTGATACTCTTCACCGCTCTCGCGAGAGCCTTTGTCTCGCTCTCTCTGCCCCTCTATCTCATACCGCTCCCGGGCTTGAGCATCCTTGGTACCATCCTCTTGGGGCCGCGACTAATGTTCGTTATGGTCGTTATTACCGGGGTGAACGTCGGGATTATTGCCGGCAGCGATTTTTTCCTGACCGCGGCCTTGCTCCTGGTCTCGGGGTTGGCGATCTACACGGTACTGCGCGTGGGGCGACAGATGCAGCTCCTTCGAGCGGGGCTGCTTATCGCCCTCGTCTCCGCTATCGTGACTTTCGCAGTAGCCCTGATCGAGGGCCTCAACCTCCGCTCGGCTGTGGAGGTTGGCGGTATCGGGCTGGCGAACGGCCTCCTCTCCCTGACGCTCGCGATGGTTCTCTTGCCGCTCTTCGAGAGCACCTTCAACATCCTTACGCCTATGAAGCTTCTCGAGCTCTCTGACACCGGCCACTCTCTGCTGCAGGAGCTCCTGCGCAGCGCACCCGGGACGTTCACCCACTCCATGCAAGTCGGTAGTCTCGCAGCCAACGCGGCCGAACGCATCGAGGCCAATCCCCTGCTCGCCCGCGTCGGTGCCTACTACCACGACGTCGGGAAGCTCGAACACCCCTACTACTTTATCGAGAACCAGATCTCGCGCATGAACCCGCACTCGGCCCTTACTCCGGCCCTTTCCGCCCGAATCATCAAGCGCCACGTGAAGGAGGGCCTTGCGCTCGGGCGCGAGTGGAACCTGCCCATCGAGGTCTTAGACATGATCGCCCAACACCACGGCACGACTCGCATAGAGTATTTCTACCGCAAGGCCCTCGAAGAGGCGGTCGCAACCGGCGCGAGCGTCAACGAATCGGACTTCCGTTACCCCGGCCCCTGCCCAAAGAGTAAGGAGGCCGGGATCTTGATGCTCGCCGACTCTATAGAGGCCACCGTGAAGTCGCTGGAAAAACCTACGCCCAAGCGTATCGAAGACATCGTTCATGGCACTATCCGGTCCAAGCTCGAAGATGGCCAGTTCGACCAGTGCGAATTGACAATGCGTGAGATCCACGCGACCGGTGAGGCGATCCTCGAAGCCCTCATCGGCTTTATCGGCCCCCGCATCGAGTATCCCGAAGACCCTAATGGAAAGGCCAAGCCCGCCTGACCCTCGACCTCGCGAGAACGTGATGCATTTCTCCGTCGCTGTACTGGATGAAACCGCGTACGGAAAGCTCACCCCCGTGCGGGCGACCGAGCTGTGTGCCTCCGCTTTCTCGGCCCGAGGCCTCGATGTTGAACGTATGGGCGAGGTGTCGGTAGCTCTGGTGGCTCTCCGTGTCATCCACGGCTTGAACCTGAAGTACAGAAAGGTAGATTCTACGACCGACGTGTTGAGCTTCGATATCGACGGGCCGTACGGGGAGATGGTCGGGGAGATCGTGGTGGCCCCCGAGTACGTGGCTTTGGAGAAGGCGAGGGTCGAGGAACTGGTGGTGCACGGGGCACTGCATTTAACGGGGATGGACCACGGGGAAGATTTCGCGGGAAGCGAGATGGCGGCGGTACAGGAGGCCGTGTTGAGGGGCGCCGGTGTTCGCCAGGCGTGAAGGGGAGGGGGCGAAGGCTACCAGGCCTGTGAAGGGGCAGCAGGGGATCACACGCTCCTTCAACCACGCCTACCGTGGCCTGGTCTATGCGGTGCGCACCCAACGCAACATGCGCTTCCACGTCGTAGCGTCGGCAGTCGTGCTGGTACTGAGTTTGCTCGTGGGCGTGAGCAAGCTGGAGCTGGCGATGCTCGTAATCGTGATAATGGCTGTCTTTATCGCGGAGATGTTCAATACGGCTATGGAGTTTGCCGTCGACCTTGTGACCCGCGAGTACCATCCTCTGGCCAAGCTTGCCAAGGACGTCTCGGCGGGAGCCGTGCTCGTCGCGAGCATCGCGGCCCTCGGGGTAGGATACCTGGTTCTGGGCGACAACCTCGGCCCCTTCTCCTTGGAGACACTGGAGCGCGTCCGGCGCACGCCCGTGCACCTGACGCTCGTCGCGCTCACACTCGTAGCCATCGTTGTGCTGCTCGGCAAGGCGCTCACCCGCGCACCAAACTTGCTCAGGGGCGGGATGCCCTCCGGGCACGCCGCGGTTGCGTTCGCGGGATGGGTGGCGGCGAGCTTCGTCGCGGCCGAAGGACGCTTCGCGGGACCCATCTCCCTTATAACGTTGCTCATGGCCCTGCTTGTCTGTCAGAGCCGCGTCGAAGCCGGCATCCACAGTGTCTACCAGGTAGCGGTCGGTGCCCTCCTTGGCACCCTCCTCGCCGTTGCCGTTTTCCAACTCTCTTAGGAGGCTGCTATAAAATCTTCGTCGTGGACTCCCGCATGCCTCATAGAAGCAGCGCGCACGGCCTCCCTAAGGGCCTACGCGCCGTACAGCGGCTTCCGGGTCGGGGCCGCAGTCCTGACCGGTGCTGGCGCCTTGCATGTTGGCTGCAACGTCGAGAATGCCTCCTACGGGCTCAGCATGTGCGCCGAGCGTAATGCCATAGCTGGGATGGTTGCCCACACCGATCCGGATAAGCGCAGGGTAAGGCTCGCCGTCATCGTGAGCCCTGATTCTGCGCCCTGCTTTCCGTGCGGGGCGTGCCGGCAGGTCCTGCGCGAGTTCGGCTGCGAAGAGGTCGCCGTGCTCGACGGTTCCGGCAACGTCGGGCACTACCCGCTCGATGCGCTGCTTCCACACGCATTCGGTCTGGAGAACCTGTGACCGAGAAGAACGGCTTCAGGAGTGGCTTCGTGGCGGTCCTAGGACGCCCAAACGTGGGCAAGTCCACCCTGGTCAACCGGCTCGTGGACGCGAAGGTCTCCATTACGTCGCCCCAGCCCCAGACGACACGCGGGCTCATCCGCGGAGTCTGCAACGGCCCCGGCTATCAGGCGGTATTTGTGGATACCCCAGGTTCCCAAAAACCTCGTGACACTTTGCGGAGCCGTATGCAGCGGCAAGTGCTCGACAGCCTCTCCGAATCGGACGTCGTGCTGCTCATCTTCGACGCGTCACAGGCGCAGAAAGGTCTGGGTACCGGTGACCGCTACGTGGCCCGGCTCGTAGCCGACTCCGGGACAACGGCCATCGCCTGCCTTAACAAGGTCGATCTGCTACGGAACCGGTCAGAGGTCCTACCCCTGGTAGAGGGGGTGTCCGGTCTTGGCGGGTTCGAGGAGATCTTCCCTTTGAGCGCCACAGAAGGGCTAAACGTTGAGCCCTTGTTGCAGGCGGTAATCGGGCTTTTGCCAGCGGGCCCCCGCTACTTCCCTGAGGGGAAGATAACGGACTACCCGGAGTCCCTGATCCTGGCCGAGTACATAAGGGAGAAGACCCTTCTGGCGCTGCGTGAAGAGGTGCCGCACGCTGTCGCTGTGGAGATTGACGAGGTGGAGCGCAAGGACAACGTTACCGTCGTCTACGCTGTCATCCACGTCGAGCGGGCGTCACAGCGCATGATCGTGCTCGGCAAGTGCGGCAAAACCATCAAGCGGATAGGTTCCGAGGCCCGCCACGACGTGGAACGTCTCCTAGACGCGCGAATCTACTTGGATCTCAAGGTAAAGGTTACACCTGGTTGGCGAAACGATCCGAGGTTCCTAGAGCGGCTGGGGTTATAATGCTCTTGGAGATGGTTCTGGATCTTTTCGGGAGGAGCTTGGCCAGTGGCTATGAGGGTGCGCGAGTTTGCGAAGACGTTGGATCACACCTTGCTTAAGCCCGATGCTACGGAGGAGGATGTCCGCAAGCTCTGTGGGGAAGCGGCTCACCACCACTTCGCCGCTGTTTGCGTACCCCCGTGTCACGTCCGGCTCGCGGCGCGAGAGCTGCGCGGAACCGACGTGAAGGTGGCTACGGTGGTCTCGTTCCCGTTCGGTGCCGACACAACCGCGGTAAAGGCGGCGGCGATCCGGGACGCGATGGGGGGAGGAGCCTCCGAACTGGATGTGGTGATGAACATATCGAAGTTCCTTTCGGGCGGGTTCGCGTATGTCGCCGAGGAGCTCTCAAGTTTGAATGGTGAGGTCAGCGCCGTAGCGATAAACAATGGCCTGAACGACGCCGTCCTCAAGGTTATCATCGAAACAACGTACCTCTCGGATAATATGAAGCGGCTCGCCGTACAGATCGTAGCCGCAAGCGGCGCGGACTTCGTCAAGACCTCGACCGGATTCGGACCTAGTGTCGCCGCCGAGGACGTAGCCCTGTTGAGAGAGGAAGCACCGGAGGGGCTTGCGGTCAAAGCCTCCGGCGGGATACGAACGTTGGAGGAGGCCCTGGATCTTTTGAACGCTGGGGCCTCGCGGCTCGGGACCAGCAGCAGCGTGAAGATCATGCGAGAGGCTGAGAGTGGCGGCCTACAGGAATAAGGGTATTGTCCTGCGCTCGGTCCGCTACGGCGAGGCAGACCGCATCCTGGACCTCTACACAAGGGACGCGGGCCTCGTCTCGGTGATAGCTAAAGGCATCCGGCGCACCAAGTCACGTTTTGGTGGACGCCTAGAACCGCTCTCGTGCGTGGACTTCCTAGCCTACGAAGGCCGCACCCTAGACACAATCACCCAGGTCGAGGTCCTGCGCTCTTTTCACGGTATCCGCGAGAACCTGGAGAGCCTCAATGCTGCGGGCGGCATTGTGGCGAACATAAAAGCCCTCTCGGGGGGCGACGAGGCCGACCGCCGCGTCTTCAACCTCCTCTACCACGCTCTCGACGCCTTGGAGACCCGTACAGGGTATACGGCGAGCATCGAAGTGGCCTTCTCTCTGAAGCTCTCGATCCTCGCCGGATACGCCATAAGGCTAGACGCTTGTATAAGTTGCGAAAGAGACCCCGATGAAGCCGTCAAAGGAGATTACTCCTACTTCGCCCCGACCCTAGGCGGTGTGCTCTGCGCCAATTGCTGCGCCGCAACCGCGGACTCGTTTCCCCTGCCGCCCGAGACCCTGGCCGCCCTGCAAGACCTCATAATACGTCCGATAAGGGAGGCCACCGTGGAGAAGAGGCTCGAAGAGAGCGTCCACCGGGTCGCCTCCTCCCACGTCCTCGCCCATGCTCCAGGCACCCCGAGCACCGCCCTCCTCGCCGCCCTCAACCCGCGTACACCCCGCCCCGCTTGAGGACCGAGGAGAACAGACCCCAAGGTGCTACGGAGTATCTCCTCTCCACACCGGAGTGGGCCTGCGAATCGAGCGTCGGGCGACCGGTTCCGGAACCGCCGGATGGGGTGCGAAACGAGTTTCAAAGGGACCGTGATCGCATAATACACGCCAAGGCCTTCAGGCGCTTGATGCACAAGACGCAAGTCTTTATCTCCCCAGATGGCGATCACTTGCGCACCCGCCTTACGCACACGCTGGAGATGATGCAGGTCTCCCGCACCATCGCTCGCTCTCTGGGCCTAAACGAGGATCTCACCGAGGCCATCGCCCTCGGCCACGACCTCGGGCACACTCCCTTCGGGCACACCGGCGAAGAAGCCCTCTCCCGCGTCCTCGTGGAAAGGGGATATGGCCGCGGCTTTCGCCACAACGAGCATTCCCTACGCGTGGTGGACGTTCTCGAGAAAGGCGGCAGAGGGCTAAACCTTACTCATGAGGTAAGGGACGGAATACGTAATCATACCGGCAAAGGTTATCCTGCGACGAGGGAGGGTGAGATAGTACGCGTTGCCGACCGGATAGCCTACGTCAATCACGATGTGGACGACGCTTTGCGGGCCGGTGTGATCTCCTGGGACGATTTGCCTAAAGATCCTTTGAAGGTACTCGGCCGTCGGATGAGCGTCAGGATAGACACCATGGTGCGGGACATGATCCTCACCTCGAGGGATAGAGGAGAGATAGCTCTTTCAGAGGATGTATACGCGGCCCTAATCGAGCTCAGGACTTGGCTCTTCAAGAACGTCTACCATAATCCGCGTTCGCGGGAGAACCAGAAGGCCGGGAACGTGGTAGCTGCGCTCTTCGACCACTATCTGCACAGGCCCAAGGAGCGGGTAAAGAGCGACCCCGATTCCGTCACGGAGACAATAGACTTCGTCGCTGGCATGACTGATCGCTATGCTCTCGCGATCTACAAGCGCAACTTCTTGCCCCGGAGCGACACCATATTCGAGTAGTCACCCGGTGTTCAACAGCCCGGAGGAGATGCCAGCGATCGTGAGCAGCAGGGAGTGGGTGATCTCCTCCCGTTCGGGCGAATCCTCGGGGAGGGAGCGGAAGCGCCTGAGTAGGCTCACCTGTATGTAGGAGAGCGGGTCGACGTAGGGGTTTCTAAGGCGTATAGAGCGCTGCAACACCGGAGCGTTATCGAGTAGTTGTCCTTGTCCGGTGATCTCGAGCAAGACCCGCACGCTCGTCGCGTGCTCCTCCGAGACGCGTTCCCAGATCCGCTTTCTGATCGCGGGGTCTTTCACCAGCACCGAGTAGGCCTCGGCGATGCGCAGGTCGCTCTTTGCCAGCGTCATCTGCATGAAGTCTACGAGCGTTCGGAAGAACGGCCACCCACGGTACATCTCCCTTAGAAGGCCGAGCCCCCCGTTGCTCTCCCCAACGAACGAGGAGAGCGCGGTGCCTGCGCCGTACCAGGATGGGAGCACAAAGCGGTTCTGGGTCCAGGCAAAGACCCAGGGGATCGCGCGCAGGCTCTCTACGCCGGGTTTATTCATCCTCTTAGCCGGGCGGCTACCAATATTTACTAACGAGAGCTCCCTGATCGGGGAGGCCTCGTCGAAGAAGGACAGAAAGTCATCATCTTCGTACACCAGCTCGCGGTAGCTCTCGCATGAAGCCGAAGAGAGCTGCTCCAGCGCCTCGATCCACTCCTTCTTTGGCTCCCGTTTCCCCTCTTCGGCGGTTGCCTCCAGGACCGCGGCGAGGATAGTATCGAGGTTTCGGCGAGCCAGCCCCGGCATGCTGTACTTGAACGAGATGACCTCTCCCTGCTCGGTAATCCTGATGCGGCCCCCCACCGTGCCGGCCGGTTGGGCGAGTATGGCATCGTAGCTTGGACCGCCGCCTCGTCCGACCGTTCCGCCCCGGCCATGAAAGAGCCTGAGCTTCACACCCTGATCTTTAGCCACCTTGCTCAAGGCCCTCTGGGCTTTGTACAGGGCCCAGTTGCTAGTTACGTATCCGGCGTCCTTGCCCGAGTCGCTGTAGCCGAGCATGATCTCTTGAAGATTTCCCCGCTTCTCGAGTGTCGAACGGTAGAACGGGTCCTCCAGCAGCCTCTTTAGTACGCGCGGCGCCTCCTCAAGGTCTTCTATGGTCTCGAAGAGGGGCGTTACTCCCAGGCGGTTCTCTGCGCACCGCCCCTCGTGGTCAACCTCCAGCAAACCGGCCCTACGTGCCAGGAATTGAACCGCGAGCACGTCGCTCGCCTCGCGAGCCATGCTCAAGATGAAGGTCTCTACTGAAGACTCGGCCTCGTCCTCTGCACGCCTGATGCGCTCGAAGGTCGCGAGGACATTCCGGCTCTCGTCCGAGAGGTTCTCCGGAGGGGCTATCCTTGCGGTTTCAGAGAGTAGCTGCTGCAAGACCTCTACTTTGCCCGTCTCATCCAGGCTCTGGTAGTCCTCGTCAGGCTTCGTGTGCATCAGCAACTCGGCGACGGCCGTCGCTACCTTAGAGCTCTCCTGGCGCACGTCGAGCTGGGCCAGGTGAAACCCAAACACGTCCACCTGCCGTATAAAGTCCCTCAACCCCCCCTCGGCGACCCTTTTACCGCCATGACGGAGAAGGCTTCTTCGCACGATTAGCAGGTCCTCTTTCAGGGCTGCTGCGCCCCCATAGGCCGCAGGGGAGGCGGGGTCTTCGAGCGAACGTCGCAGGCGGGCGGCCACGAGAAGCATCTTGCGCCGGTAGGGCTCGTTCTTTTCCTGGCTCGTAAACCCTCTGGCTGTATCGGGCAAGAGCCACTCGTACTGCTCGATTGAGCGCTCGAGCTCTTCCGAGACGGTCGTGAGTTTTATAGACTGGCTAAGGTGCTCCGCCAGGGAGAGAGCGAAGTCCAAGTGGCGCTTGAGGGCGAGAGCCCGGTGCAGGCCGAGGGCCGTGTTCAGGGTCTCGGGTCTCACCAGCGGGTTGCCGTCCTGATCCCCACCAACCCAGGAGCCGAACTCGAGTACGCGCCCTAAGGAAAAGTTGTTCTCGGGGAACTGGCGGGCAAGCTCATTTTCGAGGTCCCGGTACACGTCGAGCGTAGAAGAGATCAAAGGCCTCTCAAAGAAGAGCAAGGTCCTCTTTATCTCGTCCTCGACCGCGGGCCTCTCGACACGCAACTCGTCGGTCTGCCACAGGACGGTTATCTCCTCGGCTAGGGTCTCCTCCGCCTTGAGACGCTCCCGGGGAGTGAGGTTCTCGGCCTCTAACCATTCCAGGATCTTTCCTATCCGCAGATGTTTCTCGCGAATGCTGCGTCTCTGGGTCTCCGTTGGATGTGCCGTCAAAACTAGGCTCAGGCTAAGCTCGTTAAGCAGGCGCTGCAACTCCTCGCCGCTCGTGCCCCGTGCTTTGAGACGCGTCAGCGCGCTGCGCAAGGAAGCTCTCTGAGGAGGGTTGTCAGGTGAGGATTCGTATTGCCTCCTCCGCCGGATGCGGTGGTAGCGCTCGGCGATGTTTACCAGCTGGAAGTACACCGAGAACGCGCGCACGATCCGGCCGAGCTCCACCGGGCCCATTCGCTCTACGCGTGTTTTGAGCCTCTCGTCGAGTTCAGGGTCGTAGTCGAAGCGGAGCCGCTTGCAGAGCAGTCGGATCTCCTCCTCCGTCCGGAACACTCCCTTGCCCTCCTGCTCGACGATTACCTGCCCCAGAATGCGCCCTAGCAAGTTTATGTCGCGCCTCAGAGGTTCGTCCTTCGGCTCGAATCCCACCCCCGGTGGGAGATCCGCGAAGGCTGACGGGGAAACCGTGATAGATTGTTCGAATAGGCTCATACCCGTAGGGTAACACTGACCCTGTGTATCGTCGTGGCCATCGGTAATATTCGTACAACCGGACAAACAACAAGAACCAGGGAAGGGTCGGCAGCACTTGAAAGTATCGCCACGGAGCATAGAGGAGGTGCGTGATACCGCGAACATAGTCGAGGTGGCCTCCGAATTCACCGCGTTGAAGCGTCACGGGACCAACTACACTGGCCTGTGTCCCTACCCGGACCACCAGGAGAAAACCCCCTCGTTCAGCGTCTCTCCCGACAAGAACTTCTACTACTGTTTTGGTTGTTCGAAAGGGGGGGACGCCATAAAGCTCGTGATGGAGCTCAAGTCCTTCTCCTTTGTCGAGGCGGTCTTACACCTGGCTGAACGCTCGGGTGTCGAGGTGAAGTTTGAGGGGCGCTCCCCCGAGGAAGAGAGAGCTGCCAGAGAACGCACCACCCGCCGCCGCTCGGCCTACAAAGCCCTGGCCGCCGCAGCCGCCTACTACCACAAGTACCTCTTAAAATCCCCTGTCGCGGAGGGGGCACGCAACTATCTCACAAAGCGCGGCCTGGATGTGTCTACTATAGTAGAATTCCGCCTCGGCTACGCTCCTCCGCGTGATCGGCCGGGGTTTACGCGGGCCGCTAGAAAGGTCGGCCTTAAGCGCGAGGCTCTCGGCGTGGCGGGTCTCCTTTCCTCTCGGGGTGGGGAGTGCTTTGTGGATCGCGTGACGTTTCCCATCTCCGATCGTAGGGGCAGGATCGTCGGTTTCGGTGCCCGCTCTCTAGGCGACGAAAAGCCGAAATATCTCAACTCGCCTGAGACAGATCTCTTTAACAAACGTTCTCTTCTCTACGGGTTTCCGCAGGTCGCAGAAGCGGTTAGGAGAGAGCGGTCGGCCCTCGTCGTCGAGGGCTACACGGATGTGCTGATGCTCTACCAGTCGGGGATAAAGAACGCGGTGGCGACCCTGGGTACAGCGATGACCGGCGAGCACCTCAAGGCTTTGAGTGGGCACGCAGACCAGATTTACCTGCTCTTTGATCCCGATGAGGCCGGCGAAAAGGCCCTCGAAAAGGCGATGGTCACGGCGGCGGAGCTGAAGCTTGACCTGCGGGTCTTGCGTCTTACGGAGGACCCGGCCGACTGGCTCCTCGACCACGCTCCCGAGGAGTTTCTAGAGCTCCTCTCGGGGGCCGTGCCCATCCTGGAGTACGGCATTAGGCGCATCGTTGAGCGCGCCCGGAACACCGGCGCCGCGAGTCGCGCTCGCGCCGTCCCCGAAGTAAAGGCCCTCGTGCGCGAGATAGAGGATCCCGTGCTCGGTCGTGAGGCCCTCCGCCTCGCGGCCGAGGCTTTGGGAGTTGCCCCCGAAGCGCTCAGGGAGGAAGCTGGCCCGTCCAGTAGAACCGCTTGTTTGTCCCCTAACTCAGGCCACCGCCGTGCGCCTACCGATCCCCTCTTTGAGGCCGGTCGCGAGGTGCTTGCCCTCGTGCTCGCCAGCCCTGGCCTCGCGACCAGACCCCTGCGCGAGGGGGTGGAAGCTCCGGCTTTTTTGGGTAAGCCGGTAACGCTTGAAACCGACGACTTTGGCGACGAGACACAGGCGCGCATCTTTGCTCTACTGGCTGAGCACGCGGGTAAGGGTCCCTCCGCGGTCCTTTCCGACGAGCGTGCCCGCACTTTGCTTGATGACATCTCTGCCCTCCAGGCTATGGGAGAGAAGCTCTACCCCTCAGAGGACACCTTGCGCGCCGCCTGGTTCAGGCTTGCCGCACTGAGCCGCGAGAGAGCAAAGCTTCTTACCGAAGACTTGGACGAGAAGTTCCGGCTGCACGCAGAGATCAAAAATCTTAACGCGGCAGCCGTGGAGGCGAGTAACCTGACCCTTGAGTCTTGAAGCCCAAGGCCCTAAACCGTATACTCTCTCGTTAAGAGACCTTCCCCTGTAGCTCAATAGGCAGAGCATTCGGCTGTTAACCGAAGGGTTGTTGGTTCGAGTCCAACCAGGGGAGCTCGGCACCCTCGTAGCGAAGCGGGGTGTCAGCCGGGGCCCATAGCTCAGTTGGTTAGAGCATCCGACTCATAATCGGACGGTCCCAGGATCGAGTCCTGGTGGGCCCACAACGACTCCCCGGCCCCTGCTTTTGCAGGACTTACGTATGTCTTCTCTAAGTAAGCTGTCTCTAGATGTCGCCTGGCCGCTCACCGGGGTAGTGGGATCAGGGGTTTGGCTTGGACGGGTGCCCGGAAAACCCGCCACCCGACCTTCCGAACAGTAACCGAACTCTGTAAACCTCAACATATGGGCCTTCGTAATTACTCGAATCCATATGTTCGATCTACACAAGCTTGGCTCGGCGTACTATTCCAGAAGCTGCTGCAAAGACTCCAGTACGTACTCCAGTCTTCCAGAGGGATCCTTTATCCCTAGGGGGAGGGGTAAGAGGTAAAAAAAGCGCGTTTCGCTACCAAAGGAGAGGTCGTAGCCCCTCTTGGTTGCGTATTTTCTGTGCATATGCAAGAATTTCGCGTGTTGTGGGTCAAAGTGGGACGTAGTGGGAGGACGAGTCCTGGCCCTTTTAGGAGAGTATGAGCACACCCTGGATGAGAAAGGGCGTTTG
>JALZFP010000296.1 GCA_030861485.1 Actinomycetota bacterium
GGCGTCGCCTCCATCGTAAAGATAGTCTCGTTGCCGTTTGCGCTCATGCTTCTCCTCTCCCCAGTGCGGTTCCCCGTCTCCGCGCCATGCTGCTTGCACGGCAAATATACCCGCACCAAAAACCCGCAGCAACCCGGCCATCCGGGTTGACAGCGACACGGTAGAAAGAAACAATACAACCCCTTGGGGCAAGGGAAACAAAAGGGGGTTTCATGTGTCCTCTGTTAGTGAGGGTAAGCCATACCCCGTAGATGTGCGCTCGTTACGCCGTACCCTGGGGAAAGGGAGAGCGAGGGCCGGTAGGGGCGGCCGTCAGCATCAAGGCCTAGGAGGTTAGGTGACGACTTTGCCGTCCAAGATGAAGGCAGTCCGGTTCTACGAGGTGAACGAGCCGCTGCGGGTCGAAGAAGTGCCAGTGCCCGAGGTGCAGGAAGACGAGGTCCTGGTGCAAACGAGGGCCGTCGGGCTGTGCGGGTCGGACATCCACATCGTCTTTGAAGGGGTGACCCCGACCGCGTTCACGCCGATAACGTTGGGGCACGAACCCTCGGGCGAGGTGGCTCAGACGGGGACGAGGGTGGAGGGCTGGGAGGAGGGGGATCGGGTGACGGTGGACCCGGTGTTGTTTTGCGGCTCGTGCCGGAACTGCATCACCGGTCACACCGAGATCTGCTTGACAAGAAGGCTCATCGGCATCCAGGCGGAAGGGGCGCTCGCCGAGTACGTGGTGGTACCAGCCAAAAACCTCGTCCGTCTCCCCGAAAACGTACCTTTTACGGTGGGCGCCATCATCACCGACGCTATCGCGACCCCTTTTCATGCCCTTGTGGACCGAGCAGTGCTGAAGGTGGGAGAAAGCGTCGCCATCTACGGCGTGGGCGGCCTCGGATTGCACGCCGTGCAGATCGCCAGGCTTCTGGGGGCAGCCAAGATCTTCGTGGTCGACCCCCGCGAGGAGCAACTGGAGCGAGCCAAACGGCTGGGGGGCGACGTAACGATAAACCCGGAAGAAAACTCTCCCGTCGAAGCGATCCTCGAGGCGACCGGCGGGTTGGGGGTGGACGTGGCCGTCGAGCTCGTTGGACTGGAGCAGACCGTAGCGCAGGCGGTCGAGTCGTTGGCGCGAGGCGGCCGGGCGGTAGTAGTAGGTTTGGGGCCGGACGCGATAAAAACCGTCCCCCCCACGGTCTTTGTGCGGGACCAGATTTCGCTTCTCGGCTCCTACGCTTTCACGAAACGCAACGTCGAACAGCTGGTGGACTTGGCTGCCGCCGGGCGACTGGACCTGGAGGGTTCGATTACCCACACCTTCCCTCTCGACGAAGTTAACAAGGGTCTCGAGTACCTGCACGAGAAGATAGAGAATCCTATCCGGGTGGCGATCACGCTCCCGTAGCAACGGAGACGAAGGAGGAGGCCGCGATATAGGCGATTCAGGAACGAGCGGCACAAGTGGCCAACACAAGCGGCTATCGGTAGCAAGCTTTGCACCAACGTTTAGGGAGCGAGGAGGTTTCTATGCCCTCTGTGTACGAGAGCAAGCCGTGGCTAGAGAGATATGCCGATTACGTACCGAAGGAGTTACCGCTACCGCAGAGGAGCATGGCGGACCTCTTCGAGCAGTCCGCGGAGCGTAACCCGGATCGGGACGCCATACGATACTTCGACGAGAAGATCTCCTACGGGGAGCTGAACGACCTCGCCGACCGCTTCGCGACGTTGCTCTCCAGGAGGGGTGTAGAGAAGGGGGACCGGATCGCCGTCTACACCCAGAATAACCCGCAGTTCCTCATCGCCCAGTACGGCGCCTGGAAGCGCGGCGCCACCGCGGTACCGCTGAACCCGATGCTCAAGAGCAAGGAACTCGACTACCACCTAAACGACTCAGGCGCAAAGGTACTCGTATGCCTGGAGAGCCTGTACGCAGACGTGGCCAAAGAAGTCGTGCCGGGCACGAACGTCGAGTACGTCCTCACCACTAGCGAGCTAGACTTCCTGCCGGAAGAGGAGCGTCCGGAGGTGCTGGCAGACGCCGAGAGGCAGGACTTCGAGGGCGCGGAGGATCTCCTGGAGGTTCTGCGCCAGACGGAGCCCGATGCGGAGGCGCGGGAGCAGGTCTCGCCGGACGACGTGGCCTACCTCGTCTACACCTCCGGGACCACGGGCAAACCCAAAGGCACAATGGAGTCGCACTCAAACGTGGCGTTCAACTCCGAGGTCTACCGGGTCTGGATGCAGATAGGGGACGACGACTCCGTCTTCGGGGCCGCGCCGCTCTTTCACATAACCGGCCTTATCGGCCACGTCGCGCTCGC
>JALZFP010000299.1 GCA_030861485.1 Actinomycetota bacterium
CCGTAGCTCATCAGCCTCATGGCCTCCTGATAGGCCCGCACCGTCCTTCGGGACGAAAAGAAGCTCCCGATAAGGAGACCCAGCGCGAGACCGGCAACGGCGGGAACGGCCTGTCCCAACCCCGGTATCCCGACGACCGATAGTAGGTCGAGCGAGTCTTCGCCGGCCGTCGCTGCCGCCGGAGCCGGCCGCGCGCGCGAGGCTTCGCCCGCCCCCGCTCCCCCGTCCGTGGTTGCTTCCTTGCCTGCCTCCGCCTCTGCGGTAGGGGGGGTCTCCTCGGAAGCTGGTCCCTCTTCGGCGCCTGCTTCCCGCTCTCCGGCGGAGAGCACTTGGGATTCGAGGTTGCGGGCGAATTGGTCTAGAATCTTCTGAGAGACGTTGCCCAGAGCGCCCCGCCCGAACTGCGCGGCCTTCCCGCGTACCTCCATGTCGGTCTCCATGCTCAGCACGCTCTGGGAGTCGGAGCCAGAGACGGTGGCGGTGATCGTGGCCTCCGCGTTTCCCTGTCCGTTGGTCTCCTGTCCGGAGGCCCTCATTACCGCGCGGCGGTTCTCCCGGTCCAGCTCGACGAAGCGGAGGGTGCCCTGGTAAGCAGCGGTGATCGGGCCGACCTTAAGCTTGACGGTGCCCTCGTAGGCGTCGTCGCCCTCCTTGCCCTCAAGGCTCGCCCCTGGCATACACGGCGCCACGCGTTCCGGGCTGGAGAGGATCTCGAAGAGCTCGTCGGGGGGTGCGGCTATCTCGATCTCGTTCTGGATCTTCATTCTTCCCCTCCTCTCCTTTAGAGGTCCATCAGGGCCTTGCGCTGCCCGCCGTCGACCGGTATGTGGGCGCCGTGCACGAAGCTCGCCTTTGGGGAGGCGAGAAAGGCAACCAGGTCGGCCACCTCCTCCGGTTCGCAGATCCGCCCGAACGGGATGCTCCCCACCGCCAGCTCGTGAGCCCGCTCGCGGGAGACCCCCTTGTCACGGGCGAACGCGTTTTCAAGCCCCTCCCACCGGTCGGTGTTGACCGGACCGGGATTGACCGTGTTGATGCGCACGCCGGACTTCCCGTACTGGTCCGCCATGGCCGAGGCGAAGTTGATGTCGGCGGCGTTGGCGACCCCCGCGGTGGTCTCCCAGGGCGTAGGCTTGAGACCGTCGTTGCCCACCACAAGGACCACGCTGCCGCTTCCCTGCTCCCTCATGCGCGGGAGCACGGATCTGCAGGCCCGCACATAGCCCATAAACTTCAGGTTCAGACTGCTGAACCACTCGTCCTCCGTAAGGTTTTCGAGGAGGCCACCCGGGGAGCTACCTGCGCAGGTTACGAGGATGTCGATCCTGCCGAAGGAGTTGACCGTCTCCTCTACCGCGCGTTCTACGTCTTCGGGCTTGCTCATGTCGCCCGCGATGGGCACTATCTTCTGGCCGGTCGCGTCGGCCAGCTGCTGCGCAGTCTTTTCGAGCGCCTCTTTGCCTCGCGCGGTGACGACCACCGTGCATCCCTCTTCGGCGAGCACCCGGGCGCACTCCCTGCCGATGCCCTTGCTCGCCCCCGTGATGAAAGCGACCGAGCCCTCAAGTCCTAAATCCATCCTATACATCTCCTTTCGGCTTCACTAGGCTACTAATTTTGCCCATGCTCTTCCCTGGCTCTCTGGACCAGTTCGTCCCTCAACACCTTCCCCATCTCGTTACGAGGGAGTTCCTCGACCTCGAAAAACCTCTTCGGAAGCTTATAGGTACTGAGATGTTCGCGCGCGTGAGCCGTCAGCTCTTCGGACTCTACGTCGCGTCCTCCAGCAGGAACGACAAAGGCGACGACTTCTTCCCCCCACCGTTCCGAGGGGACGCCCACGACCGCCGCCTTTTCCACCGCCTCGTGGTCCTCCAGGGCGAGCTCGACCTCCCGTGGATACACGTTCAACCCACCCGAGATGATCAACTCCTTGGAGCGCCCCGTGATGGTCAGATAGCCGTTGTCCGGATCTACCCGCCCTACGTCTCCGGTACGGAACCACCCTCCGGGATAGAAGTTGTCCCTGGTGGCATCCGGAAGACCCCAGTAGCCCGAGAACACCTGCGGGCCCCGCAGCACTATCTCGCCGTCTTCGCCCGGCGAAAGGCAACGCCCCTCCTCATCGACGATGGAGAGTTCGGTGCCCGGAAGAGGAAAGCCCACGGTGCCGAACTTTCGAGGACCGTCGTACGGGTTGGAGACGTTCAACCCGCTCTCGGTGCTCCCATAACGTTCCAGAACGTCCCGACCCAAAAGCGATGACACTTTGCGGGCCAGCGCGGGAGAGAGCGCCGAAGAACCGGCTATGGGGAGCCGGAGCGAAGAGAAGTCGATTTTCTCGCTCCCTTTCCAGGCGGCGAGCTTCTCGTAGATGGCCGGGACGGCGAACAGAACCGTTGCTCCCTCGGACTCGATCGCCGCGCAGAGCCTGGCCGGGTCGAACTTGCTGTGGACCACGGCGCGAGACCCGGCGAGAAGCGTCATGTGCACTCCGCTAAGCCCATGCTGGTGGGAGAAAGGAAGCGCGTGTACGAGGATATCGTCCGCGCTCCAGCGCCACGCCCACATCGCAGCCCGGAACGAAGAAAGGAGGTTGGCGTGGGTCAGCGGCACCCCCTTGGGCCGACCCGTAGTACCCGAGGTGTAGGCGAGCATCGCCGCATCGTCGCTACCGGTGCTGCCCGGTTCCAGGGGCTCGCCCTCCGAGATCGCCTGCTGTAGGGACGGGGTATCCTGAGCCTCCTCTTCTTCGAGCGCGACAACCGACCGTAGGGGGGTGTCGCTGCGAGAGATCGACTGCAGCCGGGCGAGCGCGCCGCCCTGCGCCAGCGCGTAAGCGGCGCCGCTATCCTCCACAAAGTGGCGCAACTCGGACTCGGTAAGGCCAGCGCCAGCCGGTACCACGACGCCTCCCGCCCTCAGAACCCCGAGGTAAGCGACGACGAAGTTTAGCGAGTTGTAGCCACAGAGGACGACCCGCTCCTCCGGTCCGATACCCCGCGCTTGGAGCCAACCTCCCGCTCTAGCGGCGAGGTGATCGAGGTCTCCGTGGGTAATGGTTTCGTCGTCAATGGTCAGAGCGGTTTGCCCCTCGCAGCGCACCGCGGTGTCGTGAAATACCTGCGGCAGGGAGCCTTCGATGAGCTCTGCCCGCAGCGAATCGGGGTCGACCTCTCTGCCTAGGTGACGCTGCCACGCCTCGGCCGCCCCCGGTGCTACCTGGCCGGTGCGCGCCAGTTCAGTCATCTGCCTCTTTCCTCGTCCTGGGCGGAGAGCGCTGCAACAGAACCCGACCAGGCCTCGCGGTTTCCTACCCTCTCTTCGCGCAGGGCGTCAAAGCACCCCGAAGCCCGGGAGACAACGTGCTTCGCTCGGGCGACCGCGGCGGGGTCCAGCTGGGCGAAGGCGGAGGCAAGCCCGACTGCCACCTCGCCCGGGTCATATTCGATGCGATCCACCAGTCCGATTGCGAGTGCTTCTTCCGCTCCTACGGTGCGCATCGTGAGGCATAGATCCAGGGCACGCCCCCTTCCAACGAGTGAAGGTAGCCCCCAGGCCGCGACCGCAAGACCATGCGCGGGGCCGGCAACGCGTATCTTCGCCTCCGGCCCCGCGACCCGGAGATCCGCTGCAACGGCGAGCTGTGCTCCACCGCCGACCGCGTGTCCGTCGAGCGCCACGATTATCGGTACCGGCAGCTTCACCATCTTTTCGTAAAGCTCGTACAGGACATCGCTCATCCTCGCCCGCTCCGCGTCTTCGAGGCCGGTGTCCGCGCCGGAGCAGAATGCTCGGGGGGTGCTCGAGCCCAGAACGACGGCCCGCGCATCAACACTATCGAAAGCTTCGAGCAAAGCGTTCACGAGTGGGGTGTTGAGGGCGTTCAGCTGATCCGTTCGGTTGAGCCGGAGACGCAGAACGTCCCTCTCCGGCCGGTCGGCCAACAGCTCCTCTGTACCGTTCATCCCGTTATGAGGTCGGCTCGCAGAGCTCGACCAGAATTCCGCCGAACGCCTGCGGATCCAGGAAAGCGATGCGCATGCCGCCCGCGCCAGGCACCGGCGCGTCACCGAGTGGCTCCACGCCTCGCCCAGAGAGTTCTGTTAGTGCCGCATCGAGGTTTTCTACCTCGATGGCCACGTGCTGTATGCCCGGCCCTTGCTCCCTGAGGTAGTCGGCGTTGGAGCCCCCTTCCTTGAGGGGTTTAATCAGCTCGATGAGTGTCTCCCCGCAGGGAAGAAACGCAATGTCAAGCTCGTCC
>JALZFP010000005.1 GCA_030861485.1 Actinomycetota bacterium
TTGTAGGCCTCTGGCATCTCTTCATCAACGGTAGCCTTACTCGCGGCGCGTACCAGGATGCCCTTGTCTTCCAGCTCCCGCTTGAGGTTGCGGCCCTTGGCCGCCCTCTTCGCAGCCCGGCGGCCCATCTTGCGCCCGGCCCCGTGTGCGCTGGAGCCGAAGGTCTCGCTCATCGCACCCTCGGTACCGGCCAGGACAAAGGAGTAGCGCCCCATGTCCCCCGGCAAGGGGACCGGCTGGCCCACGGAGCGGTAGCGCTCCGGCAGCTCCTCGTTACCGGGACCGAACGCGCGGGTGGCGCCCTTGCGGTGCACCAAAACCTTCCGTCCGTCGTGCTCCTCAAACTTGGCGTTGTTGTGCGCGAGGTCGTAGAGCACCCTCAAGCGGTGATTCTCCGAGTCAAACCCCGCTCCCCCAAAAGCCTGACGCGTAAAGTGGGTGATGAGCTGCCGGTTGGCGAAGGCGAAGTTTGCCGCCGATGCCATGGCTCCAAGGTAAGCCTTCCCCTCAGGGCTGTTTATGGGGGCCGCGGCGAGCTGCCGGTCGACAAGCTCTATTCTGTACCTCGGCGCCGCCTCCATGCAGCGCTCGACGTAGTCCTGGCAGACCTGGTGCCCCAAACCCCGGGAACCGGAGTGGATCAGCACCGTGATCTGTCCTAGATCGAGGCCGAAGACCCGGGCAATCTCTTGGTCATAGAGCTCGTCAATGTACTGCACCTCCAAAAAGTGGTTACCAGATCCCAAGGTGCCGAGCTGAGAGATGCCGCGCTGGTACGCCCGGTTGGAGACACGAGCGGGATCGGCGTCGGGGAGCCTGCCGTACGACTCGATGTTCTCCAGATCCTCCGGCTCCCCGTAGCCGCGCTCCACGAGCGCACCGGCCCCCTCGACCAGGATCTCCTCAAGATCTCTCCTGCTAAAGCCGACGTCATTGCGGCCCTTGCCTACCCCCGACGGTATACCTCCGTAAAGAGCATCCGCTAGGCGGGTCTTGCGCGGATCCTCCGCTAAACTACCTTCGTGAGGGTCCATCTCCTCTCGGTTTAGTCCGGAGACCAGAAGCCGCACGCCGCAGTTGATGTCGAAGCCGACGCCGCCGGGGCTGACCACGCCTCCCTCCTCCGGATCGAATGCCGCTACCCCGCCTATGGGGAAACCGTACCCCCAGTGGATGTCGGGCATGGTCAGGGCCGGCTCGACTACCCCGGGTAGCGTCGCCACGTTGCAGATCTGCTGCAACGAAGCGTAATCTTCGGACTTCAAGTCCTCGAGTATGCTCCCGGAGGCATAGAACGTGGCGTCCACGCGCATCTTCCCCTCTTTGCGAATGCGATACTTGAACCCGGAGACGTGCTCGATGTTCACTGCTCTGTCCTTTCTCGCCGGTGCCTAGACATCCAGGATCACCTGCGCCCGCCAGCCCGAACCCCCGCGTGTCACCTCCAGCCCGTGGAACGTCGCGCTCTTTATCTCGCCCTGCCAACCGTAGCCTTCTAGGTTCAAAGGGGCGCCGGTCAGGCGTGCATTGAGGTAGAAACCTTCTTTCTCATCCTCGTGGATCCGAAGATCCGCGCTGACCGGGACGAACCCGTCGCCCTGGATAAAAAAGACGAGCTCATTGATCCAGCGCACCAGGAGGGTCTCAAGGTCAGGGGCCGAGAGCCACACCGAGTCCTCGTCTTCGCCCCTCTCCGGGGACTCCTCGAACACGGTCATGAGCAACGCTTGCCGGGTCTCGTCGAAAAGGTCCTCGAGCGTCGGGGCCTCAACCACCTCGAACCCGACGTCGGCGGTGTGGTCGAGCATCCTGATCATCGCTTTGTGCGCAAGGTGCGTTCCCCTAACCGGGGTCCTCGGTTCGCCTTTACTCCTGCACAACCCTCGTACCCGTACCGAAGGCCCCGTTAACGCCCCGCCGCATCTCCCCGCGTCCTGTTTCCCCTTCGCCGCTCGTGGCACGGAACATAGTCGTCCTAGGGTACAGCGAGGGATCACGGGCCTATGAGCAGGTCTCCGGTTCTTTTCGCTGCGGTGGGCCGCTCGACTCGTGTCCTAGCCTTCCTGGACGTTTCAGCGCGCAACGAAACAGGTAGTAAGCGTTCGACCGAACCACTCGCTACACCAAGGGGGCACATATGGCTGATCCGGACGCTACCCTGAGGGGCATACTCGAAAGGAACGTGGCCGCGACTGGAGCCGGGACCGCCGCCCATCACCTCAACCACGTCACTATCGAGCTTGACGCCTCCGAGGTCGGGGCCTTGAGCGAAGGCTTGGAAGGACTGCCGGTAAGCGTCGAAGGCCACTTTGAGGCCCGAGAGCACCCGGATTCGGGCACCCGTTGGGTCTTCAAGGCACACGCTCTGAGGGAGGACGTGCCGGTGGACGACGTCCCGAACGAACCGCCAGATGCTGCGCCTGGCGCACCGCCGAGGGGGAGCGCGCCCTCAGATGAAGACGTCGTCGCGGAAACGGGGGACGTCGATCCCGATACACCGGCAAGAGGCGAAGACGCGGCATCACCGGCGAGGGAGGAACCAAGGAGGGCGGTCCCGCCCGACGCCCCGAGAACGCAAGACCCTCCCCCCAGGACGGGAGATGCTCCACCGAGTCCTAGCGAGCAACCGCCCCGGTAGGACTCTGGCTGCCGAAGGAGTCCTCTTCGCCATGCAAGAGTCGCTTTTCCCGGTTCTGGGCTCTGTTGCCACCGCCGCAGGAAGTACACGTAGCTTCTGTTCCTGTGGCGAAGGGGGCGACGAATACCGGCGCCCGGCCACCGCCTTGTCCCCCGTGCTGAGGTAAGCGCGGATCGCGACGAGTATGGCACCAAGGGAGAAGAGCAACACCCCTAGCGTCTCGAAGCAACAGGCCCATCAGCCACGAGGAGGCCCACCGCGAAGAGCAGCGCCGCGCTGAGGCTCAATCCTCGCTTCGCCACAGAGGGCGCGTTTCGCTTGGTGCCGTCTCAAATGCTCCGGCTATCCTCTGGCGCGTCCAAGGCAGCTACAACCATCCACCCCCAGGGCGAGCAGGAGTAGCCTCCTGCCGACACGCCTGTCGAGTGCGTCGGCGGTTCTGCTCAGGCCTCGGCGGGCTCCCCGGGCGGTGCCTCCCCCTGCTCGTCCGTCCCCTCCGGGTTCTCCAACTCCTCGGCGACCTCGTCGGGGTCGGAGAACTCGGCGTTAGTCGGCAGTCTCTCCAGGTGCTCCAGGACGCCCTCAGGGGCACCGCTGCTCCTGGCGGCAGCGAGCAGATCCTGTGTACGGGCTGGGTAATCAGACCCTTCGATGTACTGGCGCACGTCCTCGGTCTCGGGTGCCACGGTTCCTCCCATGTAGGGTGTGTGCTCTCGGGCTGCTTGTACCCGATTGGTGGTAAGAACAACCTCCGCTTGTGAAGCTGCGACCGCGAGGCTCGATCTCCCACGCTCGTCATCTCCTCCGCCCAGGAGTCGTCGAGCCCTGCGGCCTCTAAGCCTTTAGAGGGCACCGAATGCCGCCTCGGTACCCTCCGGTGAGGCCTGATCCGACCACCGCTGCGAAGGTCTATAGTTCACACTGCCGGGTAGTGACTCACCTGGCCGAGCAGGTAGCGCAAGACGGCGACGGCCCCTTCTTTGCTCAAGGGTTCGTTCCAGTTGCCGCACTTGGGGGATTGGACACAAGCTGGGCAACCGCTCTTGCAGGGGCAACGGGCGAGGATGCCCAAGGTGTCGCGGGCCACCTCTTCAAAGGCGTCGTAGCCGCGTTCGGAGATGCCAACCCCACCGGGATAGCCGTCGTAGACGAAGACGGTCGGCACACGCGTCTGGCGGTGAACGGCGACGGAGAGCCCCCCGATGTCCCCCCGGTCGCACATCGCGAAGAGCGGCAGGATGCCGATAAAGGCGTGCTCCGCTGCGTGGAGCGCCCCGAGAAACTCGATGAAGCTTGACCGGGCGTTGCCCGGCTCCGCTCGCTGCGGCAAGGGGGGTAGCGCGAACCAGAGGCCGCGCGTCTCGAACTCTGTCGGGGGCAGGTCGAGGGGAAAGATCCCTACCTCGCGCATGTCGGAGACCTGGATCTTTTTGTAGAAAGTGACCACGTCGGTTGTCCGCACCCGGCCCCAGTGCAGGGACGCTCCGTTCGAGAGGTCGCGCTTCTCGGACTCTTCGAGGATCTCCACGTCCGTCTCGACTCTGGGCCTGGTGTAGTAGCGGTTCGGGACCCTGCGAACGAGCGCCTGGTGTGCCGGAAGGTTCAGGTCCTCGACCTCGTAGGCGCGTCCGCGGTGCAGGTAGGTCGCGCCGGGATGGAGCTCCATCGGCGCCCGCCGGGACTCGACCTCACCGATCACCTCCCCCTCCCCGTCCGCGACCAGGACCGAGTCCGAGTCCGCTGACCTGAGCGAGATGTCCCACGCCGGGTTATCACCCCGCGTGTAGTGCATCCTCCCCCCACTCTCGATGAGCGCCCCCAATTCGACCAGCCCCTCCGCGACCGCCGGGTAGGCGAACCCGAAGTATCGTTCGTCGTCTTCTTCGAGGGGGGCCTCATACGCGGCGGCGAGGAGGTGCGGGCCCAAGACGTACGGGTTCTCGAGCGTAAGGCGCGCTGCCTCGACCCTGCGCCCGAGAACCTTCTCCGGGTTATCGTAGAGATACTGGTCAAGAGAATCCCTGCCCGCGATATAGACGGCGAGCGAGGGTTCTTTGCCGCGCCCAGCCCGGCCCCACTGCTGCCAGATAGAAGCGACGCTGCCCGGGTATCCGCAGCACACGACCGCATCCAGAGAGCCCACGTCCACCCCAAGCTCCAGGGCGTTCGTCGAGACCACGCCGAGGAGCTCGCCCTCGAAGAGCCCTCTCTCTATCTCCCGCCGCTCCCGAACGGTGTAGCCCGCGCGGTACGGCGAGATGCGCCGCGCGAAATCCGGGCCCAAACGGTCGGCGGCGTACCGGTAGATGAGCTCCGCCGACTTGCGGCTCTTGGCAAAGGCGATGGTGCGCACGCCCTGGCCGACGAGCCTGGAAAAGACGAACGCACCCTCCGAAAGCATGCTCCGCCTCTCGCCCTTCTCCTCGTCTTTGAGGGGCGGGTTCCGGAAGATCACGCGCCGCTCTCCGGAAGCTGCCCCGTCCCGATCCACAAGCGAGAACGGCAGTCCGGTCAATACCTCCGCAAGCTCCAAGGGGTTGGCGATGGTCGCGCTGGTCAAAACGAAGCTCGGGTCCGCCCCGTGTAGCTCGGCCACCCGCCTCAGGCGCCTCAAGACCGCCGCTACGTGCGAGCCGAAGACGCCACGCAGGAGGTGTGCCTCGTCTACCGCGACTATCCTGAGGTTCCTAAAAAAATCTGCCCAGAGGGAGTCGTGGCCTGGGAGTAGGGCCACGTTCAGCATATCTGGGTTGGTGAGGATCACGTTCGACTTGCGCCTTATCTCCGAGCGCAGGGCCTTCGGGGTGTCGCGGTCGTAGGTCGCGGGGTGGAGACCCTTAAGCATGAGTTTCCCTATCTTCTGCAGCTGGTCCTGGGCGAGCGCCTTAGTCGGGTAGAGGAAGAGCGCCCGGTTCGCCGGGTTCTCCAGAGCGTTCTCGAAGGCGGGGATCTTGTAGCACAGCGACTTCCCGCTGGCGGTCGCCGTCGCGACGATCACGTTCTCCCCGGCCCGCACCCGCTCATATGCTTCTAGCTGGTGTGAGTAGAGTCGCCCGGCCCCCATCGCTTGGAGAGCCCTCGCGAGCTCCCGCGAGAGCTCCGGCGGCTCGACGAGGACCGCGTTGCTGGGGGTGAGGGTCGCTACCGTCTTCCCCAGGGATTCTACCGAGCGACGGCTCAAGGATACGACTGAGGAGCCTCCGGGGGCGCCGCTCTCCCCGAGTTGCGCTTTGAGGTCCCTAGATCTCACGCCGCCCGGCGAAGGCGCGCCCGAGCGTGACCTCGTCAGCGTACTCCAGGTCTCCGCCGACCGGCAGCCCGCTCGCCAAAGCGGTCACTTTGACCGGCGTATCCTTGAGTTCCTGGGCGATAAAGAGCGCCGTCGCCTCACCAGTTGTGTTCGGGTTGGTGGCGATTACGATCTCCTTCGTCCCCTCCTTCTCGACCCGCTCAACGAGCTCAGCTATCCTCAAATCCTCCGGCTCGATGCCGTCCAGGGGCGAGAGTGCCCCGCCCAGCACATGGTACAGCCCCCGGTACTCGCCTGTACGCTCAATAGGCCCGATATCGTACGGGTCCTCGACCGCGCAGATGACCGAAGCGTCGCGGCGGAGATCGGTGCAGATCTCGCACTCCTCGCCCTCGGTGAGGTTAAAGCAACGCCTGCACGGCCTTATGCGCTCCTTGACCTCGCGCAGGGCATCCGCCAGGGCGCGTGCATCGTCGGGCCTGCCCCTGACGATGTGGAAGGCGATTCTCTGGGCGCTCTTTGGCCCAATGGAGGGAAGCTTGGAAAGCTCGGTTATGAGTCGCTCTACCGGCCTCGCGTAGCTCGCCAAAGGTGTGTTACATCCCAGGTAGGTTGAGCCCTAGGTCCCCAAGGCCGCCGGTAATGCCGCCGAGCCTCTTCGAGGCCATCTCCTGAGACCTAGTCAGGGCCTCGTTGACCGCCGCGAGCACCATATCCTGGAGCATTTCGACATCTTCGGGGTCCAGGACCTCCGGGTCTATCTGCAGTTCCACGAGCTCCAGGTTCCCGGTCATCGTCGCCTTGACGGCCCCACCACCCGCGCTCGCGGTGACGGTCTCGCGGGCTAGCTCCTCCTGGGCCTGCTGCATCTCCTGCTGCATCTGCTGGACCTGCTGCATCATCTTGTTGACGTTCTTTCTTTTTCCCAAACCAGGTTCTCCTCTCCGAACGCGCCGCGGACCCTCAAGCTCTTGTCTGGCAGCGCCTCGACGCAAAGTCCAAGCATGGAGTATACCGCGCGGCGTTCCTGGGGGTTCAAGGCGGCGAGGGCCTCGGGGGCGAGCGTAAGATTCCAGTAGCTTATCCTTGTCCCGCTGGAAGGCTTCGAGGCTCTCGCTCCAGCTCGCCAGGGTCGCAAGTTCTCGCTGGGCAGTCTCACGCCTCTCTTCGAGAGCGTTGAGCTTGGACCTCAACTCGTCCAGTGTCATGGCATTGGTTGTGAACATTTCCTGGTATTTGTCCCGCTTACGCTCAACTTCGGAGAGCGTCGCGGCCCATGCTTTAGCCTCGGTTGCGGGATCGCCGCGGGTTTCCTTCTCTCGCTCGATCATGGCCTCCAAGTCCCCCCTGAGACTCTCCAGATCGGTAAGAAGAGCAGAGATCGCGTCCCACACAGCGACCTCGGCCTTTTTAGCGTTGATGGACCTGGAGAAGGAACAGGCGTGCTTGCCGACCTGACGGCGCGTAGCGCACTGATAGTAGAACATCCGCCGGCGATGATTCTTGAGCCCCTTAAGGGTGGTCGTCGCAACAAGGGCGCGCCCGCATTCGGCGCAGCGGAAGATGCCGCCAGAGAGCTCCCAGCATCGGCGGCCTGCTCTCGAGGATTTCTCGTTACCCTTCAGGGCAGCGCGGGCCCTATCAACGAGTTCCCCGGATACACCGGCCTCGGGTACGGGTACAGTGATCCACTCCTCGCGCGGTTTATCCGCGTAGCGCGTGCGGGTCACGTAACGCCGCTCGCCGTCCTGGTTATCCTCGAGGACGCGCGAGCGCTAACCTCGCGCCGGTTGTACCACCAGATGCCGTATAGACGGTAGGGGTCGAGGCATGCTGCTACCTGGGGCGAGACGAGCGCCGCGACCTCTTCATGGGTGTGAGGCTTGTAGACATCGTCGAAGATGCACCCTCTTATGAAGGCGCGTGTCCAATGCATGCCCTTGCCGACGGCCTTGCCCGGTGTCGGGACGTTTGAGGCGTCGAGCGCTGCCTTGACGCCGTACACAGAAAAGCACTCGGCGCCGAACATCTCGAAGATGCGCCGCACGGTCGCCATCTCGGGCTCGTACACGACGTAGCCATCGCGGGTTTCGTTATAGCGGAAGCCGTAGTCGGCTTGTCGACCGGCGATTACCTTCCCCTCACGGGCCTTCCTGAGCCTGCCGCGTCGGGTTCTCTCAGCGGTCTTGGCGCGCTCGAACTTAGCAAGTTGGTCAAGGATGCCCTCCGTGAGCTCGCCCTCCGGGCTGTCGTCGCCCCGATCACTCAGAGCACGTATCCTCGTCCCGTAGTACTCAAACTCCTGCTTGAGCAGGTACAAGTATGCTGGCTCACGGGCAAAACGGTCTCGCTCCTGGGCGAGCACCACCGAAACGCCCTCCCCCTGCACTAGGTCCCGCACCCGGTCCATCCCGGGACGCGCTAGACTCGCGCCGCTCTGGCCGGGGTCCGTGACCTCTTCCAGAACCTCGTACAACGCCTGCGAGCGTTAATAAACGCGACGTGAAAGCGGCTTTTCAGACGCATTAATAGGAACCACGGCGGTCGTCTCGACCTCGACCATGGCCTCGGACTCGATGAGCGCCGCCACCTCCACCATGGTCATGGCCGGGAAGTGCCTTCCCATCAGCTCTCGGTAGGCCAGGCCCATGCCCTCCAGGTTGGAGAGGTACTCCTCTCGGTCGGTGATGTACCAGGTCATGCGCGCGACGTGCTCGGGACCTGCGCCGGCCTCTGACAACACCGCTATGGTGTTCTCCAGGCACTGGCGCACCTGGCCGACGAAATCCTGCGCCCGGAAGGTCCCGGTCTCGTCCCAACCGACCTGCCCGGCGACGAACACCAGCTCCCCCCGCGCGAGAATGCCGTTAGCGTACCCCTTCGGCTCTGCCCACCCCTGTGGCTGCAGTATCTGCACTTCTCTCCCTCCAAATTCAGGCGCAAAGAGCGGGACGTCTCGGCGTTACCCCGCCCGGCGCGGTTCGAACTCGGCCATCCGGCAGCGAACCTCTTCCGGTATCGGCCGAGCACGGCCGGTCTCCAGGTCGATGCACACCAGTACCAACCGGGCCTTCACACGTCGCTCGCCGTTGCGGTCGTGCGCGGCTACCTTCAGGGTAAAGCTGCCCTCCCCCATCCGCTCGACAACGAGCTCGAAGGCCAGGCGGTCGCCGAGACGGCTCGGCCGCGCGAACTCGCACTCGATGCTCACCGTC
Organism: Actinomycetota bacterium; assembly: GCA_030861485.1. Taxonomy (GTDB): domain Bacteria; phylum Actinomycetota; class Rubrobacteria; order Rubrobacterales; family Rubrobacteraceae; genus Rubrobacter_F. The sequence goes on from JALZFP010000005.1 coordinate 9,104, forward strand.
GGCACACCGGTCCCGAGCTCGCCGTGCAGCGTCTCGAAGTCGCAGCCGAGCGGCCCGGCGAACCAGTCCTCGACCAGCGCATTGATCATCTCGAAGTAGCGCGGGTAGAACACGATCCCGGCCGGGTCCGTGTGTGCCCACCTTACGAGGACTTCCTCCTCAAACCGGTCCACGGCGCCCCCTCGTCGGCCTCTTGCTCCCGAGGAGCCTCAAGACAGGCCCCTCTGCGCCTCGGCCCGCTCCAGCTCTCTCTCTCGCAACCTGAAGCGCTGCACCTTGCCGGTCTGCGTCTTGGGCAGCTCGTCGGTAAACTCGATCGCGCGCGGGTATTTATAGGGGGCGATGCGTCCCTTCACGAAGTCCTGCAGCTCCTCTACGAGCTTCTCGCCCCCCTCTGTACCCTCGCCGGG
>JALZFP010000006.1 GCA_030861485.1 Actinomycetota bacterium
AAGAGGTGCCGGATGAGGTTAATCCCCAGGAACCCGGCCCCGCCGGTGATGAGAACCTTCTGTCGCTCCATAGAAGCAGCTTCTCCTATCTAGGCGCTAAACCGCGCGAGCGCGCATCGTAGCATATTGGGCACGCCGCTCGTAAAGCGTTGCTTACGGCCCCTCCTCCCCAGCCTATTATGCAGCCTTAAAAGAAAACAGATGCTCGTCGTAGCGGGTCGAAGTCGCGGGCCGCTTAAGTCCTTAAAAAATTTAAAGAATGCTCCAAAAAACAAATTTACTTAAAAAACACTACCCATAGGGGGTTTACAATTTTAACCCCCTAATTGTATTATCACGCGGGCTTTTAAAGCGATCTTCGGAGGGAGCTCAATAATGGGTGGGAAGGCGCGTCTAGGAATTATACTCGCGATGTTGGCAATGTTACTCGCGGTTTCGGTACCGGCGATGGCTCAGGACGTCGACGAGTGTGACTTTGATGAAAACGGTTTCGTCTCTGAAGAGGAAGCCGACGATTGCACGGACGAGGACGACCCGTGCGACTTCGACGGAGACGATTCCGTTTCTGAGGAGGAGGCTGACGATTGCGCGGACGCTCTTGAGGATTTGACTGGAGCTGATGTTCAGGTCCTCTGTGTTGACGATGACGACGAAGACGGTTTGATCGATGAGGACGGCGACGACGACGGCGAGGATGACGACGAAGACGGATTGGTGGACGAGGACGACGACTGCGATGCCGACAATCTAGTTTTCGTTCTTGAGGACGTCGAGGACCTCTCTTTCTGAGGCCTGGTGGGAGTAACAACTATCTCTTAATCGTTTTCCGATTCCTTGGAGGTAAAGAACGGGGCTCCTCTCGTATGAGGGAGCCCCGTTCTCCGTGCTAAGGCCCGCTACACTCCAAGAAGGTACAAAGACGTTCGTAGCTTTCGATGAGGAACGGAAGCTCCGCGTACTCGTGCGGCTGGTGGGCCTGGGCCGGGAGGCCGGGGCCGAAGTTGGCTGCGGCAACGCCTTCCCTGGCGAAACGGGCCACATCCGTCCAGGCCTGCTTCGGGCGCACCTCGAGGCCGCCAGAGATTAAGTTTTGCAGCAGGGGGTGCTCCAGGTCCACAGACCCACTCGGGGCAAAGTCCACGATCTCGTACCGCGCCCGGCCACCGGCTTCCTCTAGCAGCCCGCTGAAGATGCGCTCTACATACTCGAGGCCTCTGCCGGGGGCGAAGCGGTGGTTCACGTTGACCCAGAACTCGTCTGGCACTACGTTCTTGGCGCGCCCACCCTGCGCTACCGTGGGTGTCAGTACCTCGTAGAACGGGAGCCCATCTACCATGACCACCTCGGCTGGCAACTCGTGCAGGCCCATCAGGAATCGTCCGGCGGCCGTGAGGGCGTTCTCACCCTGCCACGGCCGGGCCGAGTGGGCGGGCTTGCCCATAAAGGTAACCTCGACCTGGGCCGTGCCCACGCACCCGACCTCCAGGGCGTTCGCGGTGGGCTCCAGGACGAGGGCGATCTCCGCGTCCACTACCCACGGGCACTCCTCGAAGACCGTCTCGAGGCCGTTCTCGGTGTACGGGCCCTCCTCACGCTCGTAGAACACGAAGGTCGGCTCCGCGAAAGATCCCTCCCACCGGAAGTCCTCCAGGAGCGCGAGCATCACCGCGTCGCCGGCCTTCATGTCCGAAGCCCCCCGCCCGTAGACCCGCTCCCCTTCCACCCGTACCGGCAGGCCCCCCACCGGTTCTGGCACGGTGTCCAGGTGGCCGGCGAAGACGAGCCGGTCCCGCGAAACGTCCCTCGAAGAGCGGCTTACGACGAGGTTGTTGCCGACCCGCTCGACACGCCAGCCAGGGAGCCTCCCTATGCGCGCCTCCAGGTCGTCGCAGAGGACCTTCTCCTCGCCGGTCACGCTCGGGCGTTCGAGAAAGAAGAGCAGGGCTTCGAGCAGCCGCTCTCTCTGTTCGAGGCTCTCCCTCAAACGCTTACCCCGAAATGCCGCAGCGCCTCGTTCAGTGAGGTCTTCTGATCGGTAGATTCACGGCGCTCCCCGATAATGAGGGCCGTCTGGAGCTGGTAGGAGCCGGCAGGGAACTCTCTGGTGCGGGTGCCGGCGACGACGACCGAGCGGGCCGGGACGCGTCCCCTATAGACGACCTCCTCTTCCCCGGTGACGTCGAGGATCTGGGTCGAAGCCGTGAGGACCACGTTGGCACCGATTACGGCCTCCTCCTCGACACGTACGCCTTCGACGACTATGGCCCGGGAGCCGATAAACGCCCCGCCCTCTATCACTACCGGCATCGCACCCGGCGGTTCGAGGACACCGCCGATGCCGACGCCGCCGGCGAGGTGGACGTTCCTGCCGATCTGGGCGCCCGAGCCCACCGTCGCCCAGGTATCGACCATCGTTCCACCACCAACGTAGGCACCGATGTTCACGTAGCCCGGCATCACGACGACGCCTGGCTCGACAAAGGCTCCGTAGCGCACCGTGCCCGGAGGTACCACACGCACCCCGGCCGCGGAGAGGTTCTTTTTGGTGGGGATCTTGTCGTGGTACTCGAACGGACCCGCATAGATAGTCTGCATCTCCGCAACGGTAAAGTAGAGTGAGATCGCCTTCATCACCCATGCGTTCGAATTCCACTCCCCGGCATCTTTCTGGGCGACCCGTAGCTTCCCAGAGTCCAGGGCAGCGATGGCATCGAAGACGGCCTGGCGGTACTCCTCCTGCTTTAGCAGCTCCCGGTCGTCAAATGCGGCCTCTATCTGCTCTCTCATGCTCGCGACGCTCCCTCGTGCGTAGGACCCCGTCCGCCAGTTTAGCAGGACGCTGTCTTGCAGCAGTTGCTCAGGTCTCTAGCGGGTAAGAGCCTCCCACCGCGCAACCGCCTCTTCGCACTCCTTTAAGCTCGGCACGAGCGCAACCCT
>JALZFP010000026.1 GCA_030861485.1 Actinomycetota bacterium
CTTCAGCGCCGGCGCCGTTGCCGCGCCGTTTTCTTGCGGCTGGTGTTTGGGTTGTGGCGTCCTCTGAGGTCGCCCGGCCCGGCCTCTTCTCCGTCCTCCGGCACGCCGGATCTGTTCTTCGCCCCGGCGGCCCTGGCACTGGTACCGCCCTTTCTCTGGGCTTTGATAGCGGCGGCGCGGCGCCTCTTGCTCCTTTCGGTAAAGGCGGTAAACACCGCGAAGAAGAAGAAGAAAAGCACCGCATTGATCAGCATGGAGACGACGCCGGCGCTGCTGTCGAGCCCCAAAACAAAAGTCTCCGGGAACGCGACGGTCAGTACATAGAGCGCGAGCAGCCAGAAGGCCACCAGAAACGCGGCACGCTTGAAGGCCGGTCCCCATTCGAGATCTTCAAACAACTTCATTCTTCCCTGTAACTCCTCTCCACGCGCCGGGGGTCGATCCCGGTCGTTGTCTCGTAGTTTATCGTGTCCGCCCACCGCGCGAGCTCCTCGGCCCGGATGCTCTGCCTTCCCTGCTCCCCCAGGAGCACGACCTCGTCCCCGACCTCGACCCTTTCGTCCACCCTGAAGGCGCAGGCATCCATAGTCACCCGTCCCAGGAGCGGGCGCCGCTCCCAGCGAATTAGGGCCTCCGCTCTATTCGAGAGGATACGACGGTATCCCTCTGCGTACCCGACCGGCACTGTCGCCGCGAGCATCGGCTCTTGGGCCCTGAAGGTCAGCCCGTAGGAGACCCCCTCGCCGGGCAAGAGGCGCCGGACGCCCGCCACGTAGCTCTTGAGAGAGAGCGCGGGTCTCAAGTCCTCGTCCCTGGGATCTCCTTCGTTCCCTTTCGGGTGCAGCCCGTAGAGGGCTATGCCAGGGCGTACGCACTCGTAGCGCGAGGAGGGATGCCAGAGGGTTCCGGCGGAGTTCGCGGCGTGGACGAGAACGTCACCGAAGTCTCGCGCTGCGAGCACCCCGTCAAAGGCGTCGAGCTGGCGGCGGGTCGCCTGCGCGTCGGAGTCGGCAGAGGCAAGGTGGGTGTAGACCCCGGCCAGCCGGTCGCCCAAGATCTTGCGGGCCTCCCCCGCCTCGTCCGGCTCGACCCCCCAGCGGTTCATGCCGGTGTTGACCTTCAGGTGCACCTCCAGGCTGGGGTACGACGCGATACGCTTCGCGCTCGGGACCGAGTGCGCCGTGACCTGGAGGCGATTAGCTTTGGCGAGAGCAAGCCCATCCGAGAGTAGGTCGGTAAAGACGAGGATCGGAGCGTTTATACCGGCGTGCCGGAGCTCGGCGCCCTCTTCGGCGGTCACGACGGCTAAAGAGTCGGCGCCGGCTTCGAGGGCGGCGCGGGCCGTGGGGACGGCGCCGTGGCCGTACGCGTTGGCCTTCACGACGGCCATGAGTAGGGCTCCACCGGCGCGGCGTTTGAGGGTACGGACGTTGTGCCGGATGGCGCCGAGGTCCACCTCCGCCCAGGTGCGGCTCGGAACCGTTGGGGGGGCGTGCACGACCAAGCGTTGGTTAGAAGCGAGGTTTGAGGACGTGGAGGGTAAGAATGTCCATGCGGGTTATGACGCCCAGCAAGCGCTCGTCCTCGACGACGGGCAGGATCTTCTTGCGCTGCTCGGCCATGACGGTGGCGGTCTCGACCAGGGTCGCCTCAGGGGGGACGGTTACGGGGTCCTCCGTCATAACCTCACCAACGGTGACGCCGGCGCTCTTCAGGGCCTCCCTGCGGTACTCCTCCCAATCCCCAAGGGGGATGATGCCACCCAGGATATCCAGAAAGCCCGGCGATTTGATCTCCGCATCCTGGAAGATCAAATCTCCCTCCGTGATTATCCCGACCAGACGATCGCCTTCCACAACTGGAGCGCCCGAGACGCGGGCCTCGGCGAAGAGCCTGATGGCATCCTCCACCGTGCTCTCCGGTCCCAGGGTCGGCCAGTTGGTCTCCAAAATTTCCCCGACTTTAAGCTTCCGGATGTCCTGCTGCTCCACGCCTTATAGCCCTCTCACCCGCCCGTCTTCACAACACTGATACTACTCCAAACGGGCTCTTTATACATGCGGATCAGCCCTATTCGTTAATAGATCTCGCCGAAGGCGCGCGGCAGGTACGAGATTAAGTCGGTCGCGATCATGCTCTCCGCAGGCCAGCCGGTCGCCTCTATATAGAACTCCGAGGCGCGCCCGTGCGCCCAGGCCCCGGTCCGCGCCGCGTCGTAAGGGCCCATTCCACGCGCTAGGAGCGCGCCTATGGTGCCCGAGAGCACGTCCCCCGTCCCTGCGGTCGCTAGCTGTGCTCCACCGGTCGAGTTGATCGCCACGCGCTCCCCGTAGGCAACCAGGGTGTCCGTCCCCTTGAGGAGCACACAGCAGCCACCCTCCTCGGCGGCCCGGCGCGTGTGGTAAAGCCTACGGGACTGAACCTCCCCCGTCCCCTCTCCTAGGAGCCGGCCGAACTCGCCCGGATGCGGCGTGATCACGGGCGGCGTCCCCCTCCCGGCGAGGTTCCCCGGCCCCGAAAGGTTCGAGATGGCATCAGCGTCAAGCAATACCGGAACGTCTGTCTCTTTCAAGACCCTTTGAACGATTCTCTGCCCCCCCTCTCCGACCCCCATCCCCGGACCGAGCACGACCGCCGATGCCTCCTGCGCCTGCTCGACTATGGTATCCGCAGCGTCCACGCTCATACTGCCCTCCTCGTCCTCGGACACCCCGGAGACGAGCACCTCGACGAGTTGGGCGTCTACGAAGGGGGCAACACCCTCGGCGGTTGCGACGAAGATGATCCCACACCCCGTCCTCTGCGCCCCTTTAGCGACCATAATGGCGGCACCGGTAGCCATCCTAGAGCCTGCTACTACCAGCAAAGCCCCAGCTGAGTACTTGTGGGCCCCCTCCTCTCGGCGGGGCACCAGGCCTTGTAGAGAATAGGCGTCCGTCCACGTCGCCCCCTGCTCCACGTCCGCCTCGGGAGGGATGCCGATGTCCACCACGGCAACCTCTCCCGAGTACTCGTACCCCGGTGAGACGACGCACCCAAGCTTCGTCGCGTGCGCGCAGACGGTGAGGTCGGCCCGTACCGCCACCCCCCACACCTCCCCCGTCGAGCCGTCCACCCCCGAAGGCACATCTACCGCGACGACCTCGGCAGCCGCCACGTTTATCTGCTCGATAAACCCCGCCTCCTTCTCGCGCACCTCTCCTTGGAACCCGGTACCCAGTAGAGCATCCACGACGAGGTCCGCCTCCTCGAGCTCATCCTCGAACCCGTCAGCGTCCACGAAGCGTATGTTCAGGTTGCGCAGAGCCTCGAGGTTGGTCTGCGGATCGCCCTCGTATTCGTCTTTGGTCGCGAAGACAACTACGCCGGCGCCCGCCCGGTGGAGCTCGCGAGCCATCACAAAGCCGTCACCGCCGTTGTTGCCGCCACCGGCGACGACTAGAACCCGAAGTCCCACGGGAGACCCGAAGTGTTCGAGTGTTGCACGGGCCATCTCGACCCCGGCCCGTTCCATGAGGACACCGCCCGGGATACCCAGAGACTGCGTGCCCTCGTCGGCGCGGGTCATCTCGTCGGCTGAGTAGAGCCTCAAAGGTTTGCCACCTTGCCCGGCTCCGGGCGTCGAACGACACAGACGGACACGGCCGAGAGCTCGGAGTGGGTGATTGAGATCTGAAGCTCCTCCTCGCGGACACCGACCATGTTCGCGAACCGCTCTATCTTGCCGAATATACGTACCGTCGGCGCCTGGCGGGGACGGCGGAGCACCTCGACGCCGTTCCACTGGATGAGGCCGCAGCCCAGAGCCTTGGTCACAGCCTCCTTGGCCGCCCAGCGACCGGCGTAGTGGCGCTCGGCGAAGCGGAACTTCTCGCAGTAGGAGATCTCGGCCTCTGTGAAGAGCCTCTGACGTATCTTAGGCGTCCTCTCCAGGGCGAACTTCATCCTCTCGACGTCCACGACGTCCACCCCGATTCCCGGTACTACGAAATCTTCGAGCCTCTCCACGAGGCGCATGTTACGCGAGAGTAACTCCTGGCGAAAGGGCTATTATACGTAAATGGAAGGAGGCAAGACCGTCATCATAGGCAACCCGAATGCCGGCCGCATCCGGCGCGGGGACCACCTCAAGCTCTACGCCGAAATCCTGCGCGCGGGCGGCCTCGAAATCGAGGTGTGGCCAACCGAGCGCCCGCAGCACGCCACCGAGCTCGCAAGCCTGGCCGGCTCCCGCCTCGTCATCGCCGCCGGGGGCGACGGTACGATCAACGAAGTCGTCAACGGCCTGGCGCGTGATGCTACCCTAGGCATACTGCCGCTCGGGACCGCGAACGTGCTCGC
>JALZFP010000062.1 GCA_030861485.1 Actinomycetota bacterium
AGTATGGTCGCTCTCTTCGAGCAGGTCCGTACGGACGTCCTCTTTGGGAAAGTAGTAGACGGGCAGGTGTCCGGTTTCGTGCAGGAGTTTAACCCGTTTACTATCTGCGATGGTCTCACCGTTAAACATCACCCGCACCCGCCGCGGGGAATCCTCGAAATAAAGGGTGTGCGGCTGGAGCACCCCCGTGTCGAAATTGAAGGTACCGCGGCTCTGCTTGCCGAACGGCCCGGTCCCGATCGTTAGCGTCATCTATGTAGGCTCCTCTCTTACTATGGCTACTGTCCAAAGGCCAACCGATACATCTCTACCATCTCTACGGAAGCGAAACGCTGCTGCTCATCAATTTCTTCTTCCCAGTAATAACGAGCTCCGCTCTGTAGCTTGCGAAGCAACGCTATCTATGTAGAGCGCGTAGCCATCCTATATCTGACCGCGATCGGGTGTCTATCCCTGTCCCTCCCTGTCCTCTCAGGAATACCGAAACCCTTATAGAAGCGCGGTTTTGTCTACCCCCTGTCCCTCCATGTCTGCCTGTGTCCCTGAAGGAGAATGACTACGAACAGAGAAGGTCGCAGGTTCGAGTCCTGCCGAGCGCCCCACAGAAATACCTGCAAAACATAGGGAAACAAGAATCCCCCGGGGGCTTTGGCAGCAGTAGGGCAGCAGTAGACTAGATGCAGAGAGGTAAATATCATAGGTTGAGGACAATCTTGCCGGTCGTCTGGCGGCCTTCAAGAGCTTCGTGGGCCTCAGGAGCCCTATCGAGCGAGTAGCGAGCACCGATAGTGAGTTCGAGGTCGCCGGAGGCGACCCAGCCAAGCACCTCCTCCAGGCTGGGGCCTATGAGCTCTGGGCGCGTCATGAGCCGCGGTAGGTAGAAACCGGCAACCACCTGGTTGTAAAGCATGAGGTCTACAGGTGCTAGGGTACCCCTCTCGCCGCTCGCTTTCCCGTAGACGATCATCCGCCCGAAGGCAGCGAGGCATTCGAGGTTCTTCTGGATGAAATCACCCCCGACCATCTCCAGGATCACGTCCGCACCCTTGCCACCGGTCGCATCGCGTACCTGATCTGGCCAGTCCTCCTCGGTATAGTTGATGAGGACCTCCGCCCCGAGGCTCTTCGCGTGGTCCAGCTTCTCCTGCGTGCTGGCGGTAGCGATGACCAGGCTCGCGCCCATGAGCTTAGCCATCTGCACGGCGTAAGTCCCAACGCCTCCGGCCGCTGCGTGGACGAGCACGCTCTCGCCTTCTTCAAGCATGCCGGAGGTTTTGAGCACGTGGTAGGCGGTCAGGCCTTGCAAGGGTATGGCGGATGCCTCCTCGAAGTCCATGCTATCGGGGATCAGTATCAGGTTTGAGGCTGGCGCAGTAACGTATTCAGCGTAGCCCCCGGTGCCAAGTAGCGTTATGACCCGGTCGCCCTCGCTCACGTCTTCGGCGCTCGCCGCGACCTCGGTGACCACCCCAGAGACCTCCGAGCCGGGCACGAACGGGAGTGGGGTCTCCTCGACGTACTCGTTGCGGCGGCGCATGGTGTCCGCGTAGTTGACCCCGACGGCCTTGACCTCGATGAGCACCTCGCCCTCGCCCGGGGAAGGTTTTTCAACCTCGGTCAGTTCCAATACATCTGGTTCGCCGAACGCGCTGACCTGGACCGCCTTCATCTGGGGCATAAGATCTCCTCTTCCAGCCGAGGCTTATAGTCGCAACCTAACTCTACCAATCGCCTTGTCCTTACACTACGAGGCACCAGCCTCTCCTCCGTCGTGCCGGATAAATGGGCAACAGTTTCCGAGTCTTCACCATAGCAGCAAGTGGGGGCACTCTGTATAGTCTGTCCAGGGGAGAAGCTGCAGAGGCATGTATCAGATGCCCCGCGGATAGGAGTAATCCCAGCCCGTGTCACATAAAGGTACACGACGTTCTGCCGATAACAATGTCAACGCGGCTCTAGCCCAGGGTCGTTAAGCTAGAGACGAACCTCTCTAGATGCTTAAGGGAACGCTCCGTTACATTCGAGCACAGCTTAAGTGTTTTTAGGAGTAGGAGAAAGAATGTCCTGTGTAGCTACCTACCGCACAGGACAAAGCTCGATTTCGGAGAAACCCCGTATACCGGAAGCCCGGTTTCCGAGAAGAACTCTTCTCTGACTCTCAGCGACGCAGACTAAGCATGCACATTGCCTCTATTCACCTAGCTGCTCAGAGAAGATCCATTCTCGGAAATCTGTATTCAGCAGTCCGCTAGAATTCGCGGGAGAAGGAACGTGACAGAGGAGGAGTGCGGTGCGCAACTTTTTTGGACGCAGGCGACCGAGGCGGAGTAGAACTGTGCACCGCAGGACGTCCTACGCATCCATGGAAACCGCCCTCGGTGCGCTGCTCGTGGTCGTACTGGTCCTCATACTGCTGCGACTGGTGGGGGTGTTATAAGGGCGGGCCTTTCTCCAGCACGGGCGAACCTGGGGCCGCCGGGGCCACCGACGCGCTATTATGGAGCCGCCCTGGCGTGTTCGCCGTTAGCGGTGAGAAAGATCTTCCCAAAAAGTTTTAGCGCCGGGGCCTGCTTATCGGGGCTCCGGCTACTTCATTCCTCTAGCGGTTCCTTCGCTGGGCGCTCAAACAGGATCGAAAAGACGCCAGAGCCGTCTGGCAGGAGCTGGAACGAATGGGACACTACTGTCCAGTCGGCGTAAGCACTAATGGTGGGATCGTTGCTCAGGAACACTAATCCTTTGCCGCCTTGGGGCTTGTTGATGGATTTCATAGCGTCTCTTTCAGCGGGCAGACGAAGGATTAGGATTCGACGCTCAACGCCTTGCGGCATGCTACTAGCTCCCTTCTTTTGCTTTAGAGCTTACCCAACTAGGTGTGGACTCACCTTCCTTTGCTTTGCCCGCCTACCTCTCCCCGATAGGTCATGCATCCCACTACTGATACCATCACCTACCCTTTTGAGACTGTCTAGAAAATCAAAACAGGCTTTATCTGGAGTCGCACTAGCGGGCAGATCGGAAACAGCAAGCTCTATTTAGCCGTCTTGTAATGCCAGAAAACCACGTCCAATGAGCCCTCCAGCTATTTTCCAGACAGTCCCAGAAGGTGTCTTCTCGGGCTCTAAGAGACCTCTCTTGATCGAGCACCTACCGAGTTCACCTCTTATTCTTGCCATGGTTACGGTCGTACAACCCGCAACAGGGAGGATAAGAGGAGTATGGCCTATAGCGTGATGGTATGGTTGGTCGAGCCGGGCGAGCAGGCGCACCAAGAAGAAGCGATGCAGCGCAC
>JALZFP010000078.1 GCA_030861485.1 Actinomycetota bacterium
TCGCAGAACGCGGCCTGCGCGAAGGGACCACGATCTCTCACGAGGAGCTTGCGGAGGCGAGGGTGGCCGGGGAGAGGCCGCTGGCCATGAACCTGGCGCTCCACTCCTTAGGATACCGGGCACGATCGGCCCACGAGCTTCGTGAGAGGTTGTCGCGGGCCGGGTATGCTGGGGAGACGGTGAGGGGGGTGTTGGCCCGTCTGGAGGAGCTTGGGTACCTTGACGACGAAAAGTTCGCACGCAATGCGGCGCGCGACAAGGCCCGTAAAAGTTATGGCCCGCACAGGATATATGGAGAGCTCAGGCGCGCCGGCATCGACAAAGAGATCGCCCAAGGAATCGTCGAGAAGGAGTTTGCAGGGAGATCCGAGCTCGAAGAAGCCCGCGCAGCGGTGCAGCGGCGGTATAATACAGGGGAGAGATCCGACGCCCAGGCGCGGCGGGTCCACGGGTTCCTGATGAGGAGGGGCTACTCGGCCGCGGTGAGCGCCGAGATCGCCCACTCGTATCGTTGGGAAACCAACGAGTTGTAGCGACTACAGAGCATACCGGCCGCCGCCGCGAACGTGGCCCGCGCCGCTGGGCAACGCCCGGACGTCGTAGGAACCTGGTTGCAGCGGCCTTTTGGAGGACAATCTATATGGACGTTTTGCTGGTAGTCCTGGGGCTGGTCGGCGCTTTAGCGCTCGGCGTCGCCGCGGGCTACCTATATTTCAGATCAAGAACAAAGACACGCCAGGCCGAGGCCCGCGCCGACGCTAGCTCCATCATTGAGGATGCGGAGCGCGCCGCCGAGACCGTTCGGCGCGAGGCTGAGCTTGCCGCTAAGGAGGCTGCACTCAAGGTTAAGGATGAGGCCGAGGCTGAGGTCCGGGCCCGCCGCGCTGAGCTTGCCCGCCTTGAGGAGCGTTTGGACAACCGTGACGCCGCGCTCGACAGGCGCGACTCGGAGCTCGATGAGATGCGCCGCGAAATGTCTAGGAGAGAGGAGGTCCTGCGTGCCCGCGCCGCCGAGCTTGACGAGCGTGAGGCCGAGCAGATCCGGGCTCTCGAGGAGGTCTCGGGTCTCACGCGCGCCGAGGCCGAGAGGAGGCTGATCGACAGCCTTGAAGGGGAGCTGGAGGACAGGCTCGGGCGGATGGTGCGCGACAGGACGATGGAGGCTGAGGAGAGGGCGGATGCGGAGGCGCGACGCATCACGGCGACCACCATGGAACGCCTGGCTTCGGATATCACCGCCGAATCGACCGTGAAGGCCGTGGCGTTGCCGGCGGATGACATGAAGGGGCGCGTGATTGGGCGTGAGGGGAGGAACATTCGGGCCTTCGAGGCGGCTACAGGGGTAGATGTCATCATCGACGATACGCCGGAGACGGTTGTCATAAGCTGCTTCGATCCAGTGCGGCGCGAGATCGGGCGGGTCGCCATGGAGCGGTTGGTGCAGGATGGGCGCATCCACCCGGGCCGCATCGAGCAGATAGTCTCAAAGGCCAAAAAGGACGTCGAGAAGGAGATGAAGACCGCCGGAAGGCAGGCCCTCTACGACGCGAAGATCACTGGCGGCATGCACGGTGACCTTATTCGCCTATTGGGAGCCCTGAGGTATCGTACGTCCTACGGCCAGAACGTCCTCTCTCACTCGGTGGAGGTGGCTAATCTCTGCGGGATGATGGCGGCCGAGCTCGGCGCGAACGTGAAGGTTGCACGCCGCGCTGGCCTGCTGCACGATATCGGCAAGGCGATAGACCACGAGGTCGAAGGGACCCACGCGCTCATCGGGGGTCGCTTCGCCAAGAAGTCTGGCGAGCCGGATTACGTGGTCAGGGCCATCTCCGCTCACCATCACGAGATCGAGATGGAGGCCGTCGAGGATGTGCTGGTGGCGACCGCCGATGCGGTCTCGGCTGCCCGCCCGGGCGCGCGCCGCGAGACGACCGAGATCTACCTGGAGAGGTTGCGCTCGTTGGAGGACATTGCGCTTTCCCACCAAGGCGTAGACAAGGCCTACGCCATCCAGGCGGGGCGTGAGATTCGGGTGATGGTCCAGCCTGCCCAGGTGGATGATCGAATCGCCGCCAAGCTCGCCTTCGACATCTCCAAGCAGATCGAGAGCGACCTTGAGTACCCAGGCCAGATTCGGGTGACCGTTATCCGCGAGAGCCGTGTCACCGAGGTAGCCCGCTAGGGGAGCGGGGAGATCTCCTCTTTGGAAGGCCCCTACAGGGACCTTGGAGGGGGCTTCGCCCGCCTCGCCGGCGCCGAGGGTCTCCGGCGCAGCCCGAGGCGTCTTCGCTCCGTCGAGGACGCCCTCTTGGAGCTCCTGAGAAACTCCCGTGATGCCGGTGCCCGCAACATCTACGTCGCCTCCACGCTCCGCGCCCGTCGCTACAGGCAACTAGTCGTCATCGACGATGGCCGCGGCATTCCCGAGACCCATAAACACCTTGTCTTTGAGCCCGGCGTCACCACCCGTCATCTCGACCCCCTCCCAGATAACGCTCCCGACGATGCCCCTCATGGCGCTGGCCTCTCCCTCTACCACATCAAAAACACCGCCCTCTCTGCCGAAGTCCTTTCCGCGTCCTCTCCGACCGCAATAAAGACCGTCTTCGACACCCAAGCTCTCCCCGAAAGGAGCCTCCAGTCCAACACCCGCCCCTCTAAAAGCAACCTCTCTGCAACTATAGCTCACTTCGCCGCAGAACCCTTGTCCGATAGACTCCGTCTCCACCATGCCTCACCCGCCCGCATCCTTACCCTTCTTTTAAAAACCCGCATAATACAAAAAAGTGAAGGCGGTAGTGTTGGTGAGGCAGGGCGCCTGCGGGAACTAGCCTCAGGTTTGGGTTTGGAAGTCTCTTTGCGGACGGCACAGAGGGTAGTTGCGGGTTTCGTATCGCCCGCTACCCCTGCTACGGGCCCTGAAATACTAGGCGTCGGTAGGGACAGCCGCGCGCAGATGCGGGAGGCGCGACGTGTGGAGGCGGGAGCGCCTATACTCCCGGTAAGGGGCGAGGATCTCGACGAGATCCGGGAAGTTCTGCGACGGGTGGCAAGGTCTAGCTACCTGGATATCGCGGGGTTTGACATCAAGACACGCCCTGGGGAGGTAATCTTGAAAGCGCAAGTGTATGAACCGGAGGAAGAGTATGAGTAGTATCACTAAAACCAACAAGAACATTACACCGATCCCGCTGGTCAAAAAACCGTCACTCACGCCCACCCCTGTTCCTGCTGTTGGTCCGGGTGGGAGACCAGATGCAGAGTCCACCAGGACGGCTTGTATAAGGACCTTCGGCTGCCAGATGAACGTCCACGATTCGGACCGAATGCGGCGCATGATCCTGGACGCCGGATACACTGAGGTAACCCGCTACGAAGACGCCGACCTCGTTGTCCTCAACACCTGCTATGTCCGCGAGAACGCCGTCGACCGTGTCCGTGGCCACCTCGGAGAGTTGAGCCGCCTCAAACGTGAAGGCCGAGTAAAAAAGGTTGCTCTCACCGGCTGCATCGGCGCCGCTGAAGAATCCCGCCAACTCGAAAAACAATACAGGATAGACCTGATCTTGGGTACCCATAATACCTACGAGCTGGCAGAGTTCATAGGACTGCCGGGGATGGAAGAGACGCACACACCGGAGCTGCCGGGGACAGAAGGCGAGCACACTGCCTTCGTCACGATAATGACTGGCTGCAACTACAAGTGCAGCTACTGTGTGGTGCCAAGCGTTAGGGGCAGGATGGTATGCCGGCCTATGGAGAACGTCGTCCATGAGGTTAGGCGGCTCGTCGGCTCGGGGACACGGTACGTAACGCTCTTGGGGCAGACGGTGGATGCCTGGCGAGACCCCGAGGGGAGCGGGAATAAGTTCTTCGACCTTTTGGGGCGGGTGGCCGAGGAGGCGCCACGGGTGTGGTTTACAACGAGTCATCCGTCGAACATGGAGGATCGAACCCTGAGGCTCATTGGGGAGAGGGAGACGATCGTGGGAAAGCTGCACCTGCCGGTGCAGTCTGGTTCTGACCGGATGCTAAAGGCCATGCATAGGGGATACAAATCTGACAGGTACCGCCGCAAGATCGAGGTGTTTAGGGAGGCCGTGCCGGAGGGGACCCTCTCCACGGACATAATCGTCGGTCATCCGGGGGAGACCGAGGAGGATCACGAAGAGACCTTGAGGCTCGTCGAGGATTGCTCCTTCGACTCGGCCTACGTCTTTAAGTTTTCCCCGAGAAGTGGGACCGAGGCGGCGGGATTGGCGAAGTCGCCGGGAGCGGTGCCCGAGGGGGTGGCCCAGAGAAGATTTTTGGAGGTTTTGAGGGCCGTCGAGCAGAACGCCTTCAAGAGAAACCAGCGCAAGATCGGCTTGACGGAGGAGATCTACATCCGGCACGCCAGGAACGGGAACGGACGGGCCGTCGGCGAGACCTGGAGCGGGCACGCCGTGCACGTGCCGACCACTGCCAAGCCGGGGTGCTACGTGACATCGAAGATAGAATCGGCGGGCCCGCATGTCCTCTACGCGGGCGAACCGGTGGGCCCGCCACGCTAGCGGGTCTGGGGCTCCGGGTGTCTAACAGTCCGGGAAAGTGGCCCGAAGAGAACAGAAGTGCACTAGTCGTCTGCGGTCCCACGGCCGCTGGGAAGAGTTCTCTCGCCGATATGTCGGCCGGAGAGCTCTCCGCCTTGTACGGAGCGTGGGCGACAACCATCGTGGTGGACTCTATGCAGGTTTATCGGGAGATACCCGCGATAACTAACCAGGCCCGCTCCCGTCCGGCGGAGATGGTGAGGATCGTCTCCGTTGCCGAAGAATGGAATGTCGCCCGGCACAAGGAATGGGCCCAGGAGACGATAGATTCCCTACCAGCCAAGGTCCCCTTTGTTCTCGACGCCGGGACCGGCATGTACTTGAACGCCCTCGTGCTTAACGTGCCCCTGGCCCCGAAGGTGCTGCCGCACACCCGCGCCAAGGCTGAGAGGCTCGCGCTTGCATCGGGAGCAGAGAACCCGAGGCGCGAGACGAGAAGGCTCGAGCTCGAGCTTGCCGGAGCGCAA
>JALZFP010000094.1 GCA_030861485.1 Actinomycetota bacterium
CTGCCGGGTAGTCAACGCCTTCTAGGTAATGCTGTACGTCCTCCGCAGTCCTCATAATCCTCCTCTCGGTTGGTTCTTCTTTGCCGTAGTGCTAGGTTTTTACGTGAGAAGGGTGGGCCCCGCGTGCAGCGCTATATTCACAACACATACAAGCGACCCCGGGCACCATAGTTACTCCTGAGGCGGGGTGTTTCAAGCAGACAGTGGCCGGCGGTGGTAACTGATTCACGTACGACATCGCGACCGGCCAAGACAGAGTGCAAGCGGCCTACCTTGGGGGGCGGGTTACTTCTTTTCACCGAGTCGCCGAGAGCACATCGAGACGCGCGAGGTTGACGTTTAATGGGCAGCGAGGGGCAGGGCGGGGTTACCTGCTGCGTTTAGTGCTTCTATGGTGGGGGCAGCACTAGGGGCACCACAACGTTATTACCGGACTGGCCCCCCTCTTACACACATCATCTGAAGGTCCAGCCTGGCTCTCTCTCACACTATTCACCGCTACACGCCCGAGGCGCGATCTCCTCTCTCGCGAGGGGTACGCTACTCTAAGGTGTTCCTCGCGGCACGTTAAGCAAGCCAGCGCCTCATTAGTAGGTAGACGGCAACTACGCTTAGGATGACTACCACAACAGCTAGCACAGCCAGCACGGGTAATGGCACGGTGAGGGATTGTGACAGACCTAGAAGACGACGGCACACCATATCTCCCTCTAAAGCTTTCCTCTATTCACTGAGCCGCCGAGAGGATGCCTATCCCCCCGTGTCTGCCCGCGTCCCTGAAGGGGAATGACTCTAGTGTATCGGTTCGTCTAGGTTCGAATCCTAGTCCGGCAGCTTCAAAAGTGTGCAATTTGCAGGCAACGCTTAGGATTGGTAGAAAGCGCCAGTGCTCTCGCCGAGGCTTATGACAGTTACCAGGCTAAAGCTTCACCTGTCCTTAGCTCGGGGCCGTGCTGGTAGTTACCTAGACTCCCTTCCCGCGTAAGCCTGGTGTCTGTTATGCCTTCTCGAGCGTTGAGGTCCACGACTGGTTCGTGGGGGAATTCGAGGAGACGCAAATCCTTAGAATTCTCCTTCTCTTTCCTGAAAACGTGTTGGTTTGCCGAGAGATGTCCCCTCTGCTTCGACCCATTGCGCAACCCACTCGATCATTCGACCTAAAGTCACCTTCGGATATCCGAACAGCTTGTGCGATTCAGAGGCGTTAATTACATACGAGGTGTCTAGTTCTTCGTGTGCAAATACCGGCTCAACCCCCAGAAGTTCTCCAAATTCCTCAGCTACCCAGCGTACGGAAACCGTTTCCGGTCCCGCAACATTGAGGACCTTGGGGGGAGAATCGCAGATGGTCAGCGAGCGGAGGGCGATCTCGCTGGCGTCTCCTTGCCAGATTACGCTAGCGTGGCCCATACGTAGGTCGATGGGTTCGCGGTTCTTTACCGACTCTGCGATTTCAAGGAGTATTCCGTAACGGGTTTCGATTGCATAGCCGAGACGAAACAGTACGACTGGTATGTCGTACCTGCGCGAAAAATGTTCGAAAACACGTTCCCGGCCCACACAAGACTGCGCGTATTCGCCAATGGGTCCCGTGGGCTGCTCTTCCGTAGCGCCCCCAAGTTTGACGGGCGTGAGTGGGTACACGAGAAGCGTCGAGAAAGCAACGATGCGCGAGTCTTTAAATTTTTCCGCCACCCTACCCGGCAGGTAGGAGTTCATCGCCCACGCGAAGTGCTCATTCCCAGTGGTTCCAAACTTGTACCCGATCATGTAGATGATGTTCTCGACCTCGGGCAACCCCTGCAGTTCATGCTCGTCGGTTAAGTCAGCGGCGATGGTTTCGATACCGGCATCCTGCAACTCGTTCGCCAAGCCTTCATCGCTGAAGCGGGCTACCCCGATCACTCGTTTGTCGACTCCTGCTTGCTTGATGGCATTTCTAGCCAACCGTGCTAGACCGGGCCCTACCTTGCCGCCAACGCCCAGTATCATAATGTCTCCATCCAGTTTGGCGACATCCTCCGCCAAAGCCTCGGAAGGCTCGGCCAATTTATCTTCTATTTGGCTAACGGTCCTCATGCTCATCCCCTAAACGAGACATAGCCCTGTGCTGCGAGCATACTACGCCGACTAGTATTCGCGCAAATCGCTGATTCTTCCTTACGCTGCGTCCCTAAGCGCGCCCTCTGACAGCGCTGGCGTCCGGTTGCTCTCTGCGCGCACCCGGCAGCCCGGCCTCGTTGACCACGCGGCGGATCTCTTCCCTCTCCGCCTCAGAGATGCGCTGCAGCGGGGGACGCATGTGGGCCTCGTCAAGCCTGCCGAGGATGACGAGGGTTTCTTTCATCCGATTGTGTCCGTCGAGGAACGGTTCAGCATAGGTGACCTGTACCACCGGGTAGATCCTATCCGCCACCCGGCGGGCCCCCTCCAAATCGCCGCGCGTCAAGGCGTCGAACATCTCCACGTGCAGATCGGCGATCACGCTCCCGTGTCCGGAGAGGATGCCGTCGGCGCCGACGCACAACGACGCGAGCAGGGATTTACTAAAGCTGCTCAAAACCGAGATGTTCTTGTCCGACGCCTTGAGCTCCCGATAGTTCCGCTCGTAGGTGCCGATATCGTTGGACCATTCCTTGATGGCGATGACGTTGTCTATCTCGTTGCAAATCTTGATCAAGTTGTCCGTCGGAATATGCAAGCCTGACGTGACTGGATAGACGAACACGATGATAGGGAGGCTTGTAGCTTCGGCTACCGTGGCGATGTGCTTGTACGCCATCTCGGGACGGAGCTGGTGGCCGAAGTCGAAAATCGCCGAGGGGAACACCAAAAGACAATCCGCTCCCTGTTGCTCGGCCATTTTCGCGATCTGGGCAGCCTTTTGGGTACCGTCCTCATACACGCCGCTTATGACGGGAACCTTTCCCGCCACTTCGTCAAGCGTTATATCGAGGCTGCGCTGCTGCTCTTCAAGCGTCAACGTCGCCACCTCGGAAGCGTGAGCGTTGGTGGTGAGTCCGGTTACGCCCGGGGTGTCTGTCAGGTAGCGAATATGCCGACGGTAATTTCTTTCGTCGATCTCCAGGTTAGCGTCGAACGCCATCAGATTGGCGGGTATGACCCCGCCAAGAACCAGCTTAGGTTCCATGTGACCCAACTCCTTCCTTTCCGGCTGCTGTACGAAACACTCTAAGGTCCAAGCAGCGTTTTGCGCAAGCAGGGTCGAGGACTCGGTGGTAGCGCCGGGAGATGCCTAACATAGCTCAAGTTGATGTCCGGCGTAGGACCTCTAAAACAACTTGACATTTCTGCTGATCGTTGCTCATACTGAGATGTTAGCAGCATACGTAGCTAACGGGGAAGGGCAAGAAGGGAGTGCTCTGAAAGTTCTTAAGAAACTCATCGGGGACAACTAACTCATCGCCGCAGAAGCGGGGGAGGAGCACAGGTACCGGATTCTGCGGCAAGAAGGCGTTGGGTCGGCGCTGCTGGCGGCTCTGCGCCTTGCGACCTTCTCTAGTGTAAAGAGAGATGATTCATGGCCAGAAAGGAGTTCAATAATGACGGACCTACAGCTACGTGGCATCATTCCGGCAACGGTCACGCCGTTCATGCCGGATGGGTCGCTTGACGAGCAGGGACTGCGCCGCTACCTCACCTGGCTTGAGGAGCAGGACGTGCACGGCGTCACGGTCCACGCCGACACTGGGGAGGCTAACACCCTCACCCCCGAGGAGCGCGTAAAGATCACGGGTATCGCCGCCGAAGTACTGGGTGGAAAAATCCCGGTTGTTGCCTGCTTGTTCGCTCAATCCACCGCAGAAGCGGTGGAGTTGGGGCAGCGGCACCGGGAAGCCGGCGCTGACGCGCTGATGATCTTTCCCCCCATGGCGTTCTACGGCACGCCCCTGCCACCTGAAATCCCGGAAGCGTACTACGGCGCGATCGCTGACGAGGTCGGTCTGCCCCTAGTCGCGTTCCAGCTCCTATCGGCACTCGGCGGCGTCGAGTACACGCCGGAGGCCTTGCGCCGCATACTTCTGATCGACTCTGTTATAGCAATCAAGGAAGCGACATTCGACGCGCTGAAGTTTCGCAGCACGATGAAGCTTGTCCGTTCGCTCCCGCGCGAGATCTTCTTCCTGTCGGGCAACGACAACTTTATCTACGAGTCGCTAGTTCTCGGCGCCGACGGTTGCCTAATCGGCTTCGGTACGCTGGCCTGTCGGGAACAGGTTCAGATGTACGAGGCGGTGCAGATCAGGGACTTCTCCCGGGCGGAAAGGATCGCCGAGCAGCTCCGACAACTGAACGAGGCGGTTTTCGCTTCTCCGGTGCGCAACTACCGGGCTCGCACGAAGGAAGTGCTAGCGACGCAGGGCGTCATAGAACATGCGGGCGTCCGACCTCCCCTACCTCCACTCGCCCCCGAAGAGGTTGAGGCGGTACGTAATGGGCTGAGCGCGGCCGGCCTGGTTACCGAGGAGCGCGTATAGGTGCCGGAATAAGAAATGGCCCGGTGGCGCTATTCCTTGTGGCCGGGACCATCGGAATACTCATCGGAGCAGCCTTGAAGACCGTTGCGGAGGAGTACCAAGACCTGCGTTGGGTACCTCATGAGGTTATGATCGCCGGGTTGATGGTGCTGGCTCTTGCAGCTTTGCCGATGGTAGCGTGTAGCAGGCCTCTTGAGTTGCAGGAAGGCTTTGAGTAAGCTGAGGTTGTGAAGACGCCGGACTTCGGCGATTCAGGAGCTCTCACCTGATTCGTCCTCTGGTTCTTGTTTCAGGATGAAGGAAGCCAGCAAGCCTGCGACGATCGCCCAGAAGGCCGAGTTGATACCCAATATGCTCAGGTTGGAGGCGCCGATTAGTAGGGCAAACCCGGCGGCGAGGGTATGACTGGACTGGCCGACGGAGAGCCGGAAGGCTTGCAGGATAACCGGCAGCAGTGCCAAGCCCGCTACGCCTGTAATCAGGGCATCGGGGAGTGCTTGGATCAGTGAGATCGCGGTGGCGCTGACGAGTCCGAATGCTAGGAAGTAGATTCCCTGAGCGACTGTCGCCGCGTAGCGATCGTGGGGGTCTGGGTGAACCCTGGGATCTGCGCAAACGGCCGTCATCGGCGCTGCTATGTTCAGGCCGTGATTAACTAGCGGGGCGGTCAGGATCGAGCCGACCCCGCTAAAGATTGTGATCGCGTTGACCGGCGGTCGGTACCCGTTTGCCCAGAGTATGCCGACGCCCGGGGCGTTCTGGGTCGCCACGGCGAGCAGGGTAAGCGGCAAGGTCAGAGAGAGGAAGGCACCGAGGCTGAACGAGGGAGCTACCAGTACCGGTTGGGAGAGGGAGAAACGAATCGAGACGAGATCGAATTGCCCATTTAAGCCGGCAATTATCAGGCCTGCTAGGAGGACCAGCAGGGCCGACGGCAGCCTGGGAATGAACCGGGAGCCAGCAATATAGGCTGTGACCATGGCGCCGACCAGGAGGGGTTGTCCGGGCAAGGATGCGAATACCTCGATCCCAAATTGGAGTAGGATCCCAGCAAGCGCTCCCATGATGACCTCGTTCGGTATTCGTTCCATGATCCAGTCGAAGAGCCCGGAGACGCCGAGCAGCGTGATCAGCAGGCCGGAGACGAGGAAGGCGCCGACCGCCTCGGGCAAGGTGAAGTCTGCGAGAGCTGTTGCGAGAAAGGCGCTGCCGGCGATCGAGGAGGCGCCGCAGATGGGTTCACGGTAGAGAATTGCCAGGAGCAGGCTAAGGAGACCGGCGCCGACGTAGTTGGCGAGGAACCAGGAGTCGACGATGGTGTCCGGATAACCAGCGTTCTTGGCCGCCTGATAGACCAGGAGCGCGGGACCCGTGGTGGCTAGCAGGGTGGCGACGAACCCGGCGCTCAGCGCGGAGGTGGTCATGCATCGGGGCAAATCACGCAGATTGCGACCGACCTCCCTGGCTGGCTCGGGGCCGGTTAAACTCATCGAGACAAGATAGCAGAAAGAGGTAGAGCTGGGGATACCTTCCTCAGACCGGTGAGGTATGGTGCGCTGAGAACGGAGTCACCGCGACCCTGCTGATTCCCGAGAATAGTGTGAGCATTCTAGAGCAGTCTCGACAGTGAC
>JALZFP010000014.1 GCA_030861485.1 Actinomycetota bacterium
CGGCGGGGACAGCTGCGGCGTCCCGGTCTTCGCCCTGCCACTCGAAAACCTGGCACTCGGAGTCGCACGCTTCGCCGCTGGGGGCGTCGCAGGAGGTGCCGAAGACTTTCCCGAGGACCTAGTGGAGGCGATCAAGAGGATCAGGGATGCGATGCTGGCGCACCCCTACATGGTTGCGGGGACGGGCCGCTTCGACACTAGACTCATGGAGGAGACGGGACTGATCTCCAAAAGTGGGGCCGAGGCCGTCTTCGTCGCCGCGAACCCCAAAGCCTCCTGGGGGCTGGCGCTCAAGATCTCCGACGGCTCATCCCGCGCGGTCGCCCCCGCGGCCGTAGCCACAATCAAAAAGAGGGGTGTACCAGTTCCGGCGTGGATGGGAGCAGGAGAGATAATCGACCTGCACGGTATGGCAGTCGGCAAGACCGCACCGCTCATCTAGCATATCTCTCCTCGTCGCCGGGACTCCAGGGGTAGAATCTGCTCGTTCAGGCAAACGGTGCGCAGGAGGATCAGTGCAGAACAGCCGATCCAACGCCGCCAAGGGAAGGTGCTTTAGTGGTTTTGGGCTCTCAGCTGTCGCTCGATCGCGGCGAGTAGCTCCTTGAGGTTCCGCTTGTTCTGGCTGGGGTCCCACACGCCCACGCGGGCTACGCTCTCGAACTCGGTGTAGGTGTTCATGCTCGCGCCGCTGGAGCCGACCGGGGTTAGACGAGCCGTCACCCGGTTCTCGAAGCTAAAGGTGCGCGTTTTGCGGATCGCCCGGACTTCGCTCTCACCGGTGTGGGCCAGCGTCCACCCGGGCAGGCTCTGGACTGCTTCCTCGATAGCGTGCAGGAGCTTTTCTGTCCCCACGGGATAGGTGCGAGCGGTGCTCGCGGAGCATAGATTTTCAGGGCTGATAAGCTTCACAGCCCCTGCATTGTAAACGGCTCGATCGCTAAGATCAGGCGGCCCAGGACGGCCACAAGCTGAAATGCCACCAAGCTGATAACTTTAAAAGCATGAGGTTGAAGCCGGAGATTCTCGAAGCCTGCTATCGTGCGGGGGCCTTTCCGATGGCTGACCGGTACGGAAGGATAGAGTTCTACCGCTCTGATCCCCGGTCCGTCCTGGAGCTGGACTCGTTGCACGTCTCGAAGACGCTCGGGCGCGTTGTCCGCAAGGGCGTCTACGAGGTGCGGGTGGACTACGACTTCGAGGGCGTTATAAGGGCTTGCGCCCGCCGGCCGGAGAGCTGGATCAGCGAGGAGATTATAAGAGGGTTCACGGTGCTGCACGAGAGGGGCAAGGCGCACAGCGTGGAGGCGTATAGGGACAATGAGCTAGTGGGCGGGCTCTACGGGGTTACTCTGGGCGGCGCGTTCATGGGAGAGTCCATGTTCAGTCGGATGCGGGACGCCTCAAAGGTTTGCCTCGTTCATCTCGTCGAGCGGCTCAATGAGCGAGGTTACGTGTTGCTCGACTGCCAGATCCAGAACGACCACCTCGCGTCCCTGGGAGCCATCGAGATCCCAGAAAAAGAGTATCTAGGGAGGCTCAAGGAAGCCCTGAAGCTCTCACGCAGCTTCAACTAGCCGACCTAACCCTGGGGAAGGTTCTCAAAGAAGTGTTCGCTCACTCTAGGGTTTCCACCGCCCGTGGCGATAATAGTCGCAGAGGTACGAGAAGCGTAAGAAAGAGTAAAGGCCTGTCACCAGGGTGCCCAGCTCGTAGAGCGTCGTTGGCGAGATCCTCCAGGACCGGGGCTTCTTCTTAGCCTTGGAGTCTTCCGGCCCCGCCCGTTTTGTTAGGCGTGGTAAGCTTGCGATATGGACGGATACGTGAACATGGAACGGCGGCCGGAGCTCGAACGTCCGGTGCTCATCGCCGGTTTTACGGGTTGGAACGACGCGGCCGAGGCGGCGAGCCTCGCAGTGAGGACCATGGGCGAGCAGTGGGAGGCGAGGCGGTTCGGGGCCTTCGATGGTGAGGAGTTCTTCGATTACCAGACCACGCGGCCCCAGATCAAGCTCGTAGAAGGCGTCACCCGCACGGTCGAATGGCCGGAGAACGAGCTCTCAGCCACGGAGGCACGCGTGGGTGCGCTGGGCGGTAGGGGGGCGATCTTGCTCTCTGGCCCCGAGCCGAACTTCAGGTGGCGGGCGTTCTCGCAGGCGGTGGTGAACCTCGCCCGCGACTTTGACGTAAGGCTCGTGGTCACGCTCGGTGCCCTGCTCGCCGACGTGCCACACTCACGCCCGGTCTCGGTCGCCGCGAACGCCCAGGACCCCTCTCTCGTCGAGAACCTCGGCCTTACGGCCTCCCGCTACGAGGGTCCGACCGGTATCACCGGCGTCCTGCACCGCTACTGCGCGAGCAAAGACCTGCCGTCGGTGAGCTTCTGGGCCTCGGTGCCCCACTACCTTTCCTCTGTGCCCTCGGCGCCCGCCGCCCTCGCACTCCTGCAAAGCCTCTCTAACCTGCTCGGCACGAGCTTCGACACCACTCACCTCAATAGCACCTCGGAGGACTACCAGCGCCAAGTCTCGGTCGCCGTGGCGCAAGACTCGGATCTCGCCTCCTACGTACGCATGCTCGAGGAGCGCTACGATGCACAGACCGAGAGCGGTGAAAGAAACCTGCCTTCCGGTGATGAGCTCGCCAGGGAGCTAGAGCGTTTCTTGCGCGAGAAGGGTGAAGAAGAGTAGTTTCGGTATACACGACGAACCGAAACCAAGAT
>JALZFP010000136.1 GCA_030861485.1 Actinomycetota bacterium
TCCTGAACGCGCTCTTTCTGGCGACGCTCGTCGGGACGACGGGGCTCAGAGCCTGTCTGGCGGTTCTTGCTGCGGCTGTGGCCGGGTTCTTGGCGTGGAACATCAGCCCAGCGAGGATATTTCTGGGTGACTCGGGGAGCCACTTCGTGGGGTTCTTTCTCGGGGCGGTCGCGCTGTACACGGAGCCGGTGGGGGAACCCGGCAGCCCCTACGGTCCGTACCTGGCCTTTCTGGTCGCGGCTGCGATCTTTACGCCGTTCCTCTTCGACACCGCGTTTACGCTGGTGCGGCGCGCTACGGCGCGCAAAAACATCTTCGCGGCTCACCGGGAGCACATCTACCAGAGAATCACCCCCGACCCGGCTAGCCACCGTCAGGTGAGCATCGTCTACTTCGCCTTCTCCGCTTTGGCAGGAATCGCGGCCGTACTCGCCTCGGGCGGCACGCTTTTGTTGCTCCTGCTAGCGGGCATTTTGCTCTTTGGCTTGTGCCTCATCATGGCATTCCTGCCGGGCATCGCTGCCAAGAGGGACTGAGTGTAGGTTTTGTTCCCCCGTACGTTTTAGAATACGTCTCATGAGACGTGGAGGATCTCTAGGGAGTACCGCCTCTTGCACAGGTTGAGGGACCTGCCGAGCGTTTTGTCGCCGGGTGCGCGGCGCGTGGCGGCGGTGGCTGTGGACGTGCTCATAGTACTGGAGTCGCTCGTCGTGGCCCTGCTCTTCCGGTTCGACGGCGCGGTGCCGGAGGAGTTCTGGCACAGGTTCTGGCCGTTTGCCGCGTTCGCGGCGGTGGTGTTCGTGGCGTTCCTCGTCGAGAGCAAGGTATACCGCAACGTGCTGAGGTACACCGGGGTATACCAGGGGGTGAGGGTGGCAAGCGCCACGCTGCTGGCCGTGGGGGTCCTCGTCATTGCCAACCTGGGGGTGGATCTCGTTTGGTCGCGCCCGGTGCCGCTGTCGGTGATCTTGGTCGGGGGCGTGCTGGCCTTCGTGCAGCTTGTGGCGGTGCGTCTCTACCCGCGGGTATTCTACGAGCGGTCCCTGCGGGAGATCGAACAGAGCGGGCGGGCCCTTATCGTTGGGGCGGGCGAGGCGGGTGTTACGCTGGCGAGGCAGCTCTCGAGGACGCCCGAGGCGGACCTCAAACCTGTAGGTTTTGTCGCCGTAGACGCCAGAGCTATAGCCAGATTGCGCGGTGAGCAGATCGAGGGCATCCCGGTCCTAGGTGGCGTCGAGGACATCGAGCGGGTGGTCGAGGAGCAGGGGATAGACCAGATACTGATCGCCCTCCCCGAGGCTACCTCCGAGGAGATAGACCTCATCTGGCGCGAGTGCAGAAAGACGAAGGCTGAGGTTAAAGTGGTCCCGAAGCTGGCCGAGTTCCTGGGCCGGGGGACCATCCGGCTGCGACAGGTACAGATTCAGGACCTCCTCGGACGCCAGCCAGTGGAGATAGACCTTGACGCCCTGGCGGAATTCATAAACGGTAAGCGCGTGCTGGTCACGGGAGCGGGGGGAAGCATAGGCAGCGAGCTCTCGCGCCAGATCTCACGCCTCGGCCCCGCCTGCCTGGTACTCCTCGACCGCGACGAGAGCGCTCTCTACTATCTGAACGAGGAGCTCTCCCGCACGGGCTTCGCGGGCGGCGAGCTGGTGGTGGGTGACGTGACGAACCCGGAGAAGACCCGCGCCCTCTTCGCCCGCCTCAGGCCCCATTTGGTCTTCCACGCCGCCGCCTACAAGCACGTCCCGCTCATGGAACTGCACGCCTCCGAGGCCATCTCCAACAATGTTGGCGGTACCCTGGTCGTGGCGCGCGCTGCCGGGGAGTTCGGGGTGCAGAAGTTCATTAACGTCTCGACCGACAAGGCTGTTCACCCCGTAAACGTCATGGGCGCGACGAAGCGCTTCTCAGAGATGCTCGTGCGCTCGGCGGCCGAGGAGTACCCGCAGACGCTCTACGCTTCGGTGCGTTTCGGGAACGTGCTGGGGAGCCGGGGGAGCGTGGTTCCGACCTTTCGTAGGCAGATAGAGGCTGGTGGCCCTCTGACGGTGACCCACCCGGAGATGACGCGCTATTTCATGATCACCTCCGAGGCCGTCTCCCTGATACTGCAAGCGGGCGCTATGGCCGACTCTTACGGCATCTACGTCCTGGAGATGGGCCGTCCCGTCAAGATAGTTGACCTTGCGAGAAAGATGATAGAGGTGATGGGCGCCAGGGGAGTGAAGCTGCAGTACATCGGCTTGCGGCCCGGCGAGAAGTTGCACGAGACGCTCTCCGAGGAGTCCGAAGACCGCGCCGCGACAGATCATCCGATGATTTACCGGCTCGTTCCGAAGAACCCAACCCCCTCAAACCTTCTCGGGCTCGCCGAAGAGATGTGCTTTTTCGCCCTCTCCGGCGACGACGACAAGACCCTGGAGCTCCTCCGGCAGGCCGTCCCGAACTACCCGGTGGTCGAGAGCGGCACCACGCCCTGAAGTGAAGCTTTAGGGAACGAATCAGACGCTAAGCCGCGCGTTTGGTGGCCCTGCGGCCCTTTACGCCGAGGTAGACCAGATAGACACCGATCGCGAGGCCGATAACGACCAGCGAGAAGTGTACGCCGGGCGCGACGAGCGTCCCCGCCCGAAACTCCTCGAGCCAGGTGAACACCCTGAATCCCCAGGTGAGGAGCATGTAGACCCCGATTACCAGCAGGATGTTCGACGTGCGCCTCGAAAGCTTCATCGTCTCTTAAGTCTACCAGAGGCGGCGCCTGACACTAGCAACACAAAGCAGCACGGTCTATACTATCTTCAATGATTTCGCGCAGTTTGCAACTGTAAAGCACATCAGCGGACGAGTCTATGGAGGGCAACATACTGTGGTCGAGTTAAAGAAGCGGACCCTTGACGATATCAAGGCTTTAAGCGGGGAAGAGGTCATCGAGATCTGGCGTCAGGCCGGCATCGTCGGCGCGGGTGGCGGCGGTTTCCCGACGTACTTCAAGTACAAGAACCCGCAGCCGCGTCTGATCGTCAATTGCACCGAGTCCGAGCCGGGCTACTGGGCAGACAAGATGGTCCACCGGGAGTACTTTGACAAGTTCCTCGAGCTCTACGAGGCGATAAAGGCGGTCTTCGGGATCGAGGAGATCATCATGGGCGTCCACTTTAAGGACGAGGATTGGTTCTCCCGCTACCAGGAGAAAGCCGACGGGCTCTACGAGGTCAGCCTCGTCCCGGACAAGTACTCGATGGGCGAGGAGAAGACGCTCATCAAGAACATCTTCTACGAGGACAAGGAGAAGTGGGTGCCGCGCCGGGTCGAGATGCCCGACGGCTCCAAGCGTCCAGGGCTGCCGCTCGACGCTGGGCACATCGTCAACAACTCTGAGACGCTCCTGAACATGTACAACGCGCTCTTCTACGGCAAGCCGGTGACCACAAAGTACTTGCAGGTCTTCGGCCCCGACCTGCCGCTTAAGCTCTACGAGGCACCTCTAGGGGCATCGGCGACCGAACTTCTCGAACTCTCCGGCGTGGACGTTGAGGCCGAGGCGGGTAAGCTCTCCGTTATCGACGGCGGCCCATACCTGAACGAGATGGGTATAGAGTCCTTGGGCGAGGGTGACGCCTTTGTTAGGCGCACCACCAACGGCTTCCTCGTCATCCCGAAGGGCGTGGCCTCCAAGGAGTACGCTGATATAAAGACCAAGCTGCCCGAGGAGGGTTTCGTCTCGCTCGTGGGCAAGGTCTCCGGCGTGAACCTCCCGCTCGGCGGCCGTTTCCTCAAGCCCGCCACCGCGCTCGTCTCCGAGGGCGACGAGGTCGAGTACGAGCAGAAGATCGGGGAACCTGTAGACGAGGGCTTCTCTATCGGCGTGTGGGCGAGCATGGGGGGTACCGTCTCCTCCATCAAGGACGACGTCGTGGCGATTGCCGGTGGCGCCATGCCCCAGGAGGAGGCGCAGGAGGAGGCTGCGGCCGAAGCAGCAAGGTAGCTTTGGCTGTAGGCAACTAGCTGCCAGCGAAGAGAAGTAGCTACCGAGGGCCGGGGCATAATGTCCCGGCCCTCGGCTTTTCAGGAGGTTCCTTCTACCTTGTCTCTACGTAGCTGCAGGCTCTCGGTCTGCCCGCCGAAGCGCAGGCTGGATCGTAGGTCTTCGAAGGTCACACCTTTAAGCGAGGGGAGCTCGAAATCCCTGAGCATCCGTGTCAGGACGCCTCCGCCGCCAAGCTCTATCCACTCCTCGACCCGCATCCGGGCCAGGGTTTCCACGACCCTGACCCATCGGACCGGTGCGACCATCTGGCTCTTGAGGGCCTCTCTGACCGCGTCCGCCGTCTCCAAGACCCTTCCGTCTATGGCGCTCACGACGGGAACCTCGGGCCTGCGAAACTCAACGGAGTCCAGAACCTCGCGCATCTTCTCCCCGGCGGTTGCCACATAGGGCGAGTGGGCCGCAAAGGAGACGTTTAACTGGACCGCGCGCCCCCGGATCTTGGAGACCGCATCTCCCAGGGCACCCCTCAGCCCCGAGACGACGGTCTGACGGGGCGAGTTGTAGTTGGCGACCACGGAGCCCTCCGAGTTGCCAACAACCTCCTCTACCTCCGCCGGGTCAGCCTTCAGGATGGCTACCATGCCGCCCGGCCTATCTTCGGCGGCCTCGGCGAGGAAGCGATCTCTCCGGGCTACGAGCCAGAGCCCCGTCTCGAAGTCGAAGCATCCGGCGGAGTAGGCCGCGCCGTACTCTCCTAGAGAGTGCCCGGCCACCACGTCCGGGCGGAGGGCCAGCTTTCGGCTCTCATCGGCGTCTCGTGCAGCGCGCGCAAAGACCTTGACCTGCTCCGGAATGCGCTCGCCGACAACCCGCCGGATCACCGGTAGCAGCTGGTCTTCAGGCTCGACCACCTTGCCGCCCTGTCCCGGAAAAACGAAAGCTCTCATATCCTCTACACCCGTCTCCTACAGAAACCTCGTCCCGCCACGACTCTACTTACCCCAACCCTGGGATGAGAAGAGGGTTTTATCATAACGGAACGATTTGTTAGAAGCATCCCCCGCGAGAGGCCTCAACCGAAGCTGGGGTAGCGGCGTAGCCGTACGTGTTTGCTAACAGGCTATGGAACCAGCACGCGTAGGGAGCGCGGCAGCACCCGAGCTCGGAAGTTGCGGGTGGGGGAGAGCATCTCGCCGTCCACATGTGCCGTGGTTGGCTCCGCCAGGGACACCGCGATCTCGGCCGTCCGGGCGAAATGTATCTTCGGGTGCGAGAGGTGGGTACCCCGGAGTACAGCCGGGATGAGACGCAGAACTTCTGTCCGTCTTACCTCCTCGCTCCACACCACGTCGAACACGCCATCGTCGAGGCTGGACTCGGGCGCGACCCTAAAACGAGCCCCGTAGGTTGTCCCGAGCGCCACCGCGACGAGAATGGTTCTGGCCGGGATCTCCTCCCCATCGCCGAGCTTCAAACGTGCCTCGTGGCACCTCATGCCCCACAGGAGCCGTACGACAGCCCACAGATACGCCCCGAACCCTCCGAGGGGCTCGGGTGCTGCTGCGACCCCCGCGGCGACCTCGGCGTCGAATCCGATCCCGAGCCCGTTGTTGAACCGGACCCCGTTGACCTCGCCCGTATCGACACGCCTTAACCTGCCCCCGGCAACGACCTCCAACGCCCGCCCGAGATTCGTTCCGATACCCAAAGCCTTGGCGTAGTCGTTACCGCTACCGACCGGCAGAACTCCCACCACCCGACCGCTCTTGGCACACGCTGCTGCTACCTCGTGCACGGTCCCGTC
>JALZFP010000143.1 GCA_030861485.1 Actinomycetota bacterium
GCTCGCAGGCAGCTCTTGCGCAACCCTTCCTCGTCCCGGTAGTCGGCGACGGGGCCGTCTATAGCGCGCAGGTCGTTAGCTCGGGCCGCGACGACGATGCGGTGCATGGCGTAGTGGAACCGGTGACCGGGGTACACCTCGTCCCACTCGTCCATCGTGCCGATGCTCGTCTGCGGCATTCTCACGCTTGCAGCGTAGTCGCCAGGACCGAAATGGAGGGCTTCGAGACGAGGGGTCGCTCGGGCAATAGCATCTATATTGGTGAGACCACGCGCGGTCTCTATCTGGGCTTCGAGCTTCACCTTGCCTCTTACGAGGCCGGTATTTAGCTCGATGCTCGTCAGGAGAATCTCCAGAGTAACGAGGTCTTCGGGCCGCTCAACCTTTGGGACCAGGATCAGGTCGAGCCCCTCCCCCGCCTCCTCAGTAACCTCGATGATGTCCTTATAGAAGTAAGAGGTGTCGAGGGAGTTCAGGCGGTAGAAGGTAGGACGACCCCCCCAGTTGAGCTCTTTTACGGCGTGGACGACGTTCTTCCGAGCATCTGCTTTCGAATCCGGCGTCACAGCGTCCTCAAGGTCGAGGAAAAGAGGTCCGCCCCGGAGGACGGACCTCTCTCCACCATCTTCCACTTGGAGGCGGGGACAGCCAGCACGGAGCGGGAAACCCTCACCGCCTTACCCCTGCTAGCCCCCGAGCAGACTCTCCACGGGCTCGCCGCGGATTGAGGCGTCGAGCACCGCCGCCGGATGGGCTATGGGTATATCGTTGCCCAGTTTCTTGAGGGAGGCCTGTAGCTGGAGCGTGCAGCCGGGGTTGGAGGTGATGATCAGTTGCGCCCCGGTCTTGAGGATGTTGCTGGCCTTGCGCTCGCCAAGCTCCGCGGCGGGCTCGGGCTCGACCATGTTGTAGATGCCGGCCGAGCCGCAGCAGACCTCGGCCTCCTGTATCTCCTTGATCTCCATCCCCGGTATCTCTTTTAGCACCTGCCGCGGCTGCTGGCGCACCCCCTGGGCATGCGCGAGGTGGCAGGCATCGTGGTACGCCGCCGTGATCGGCAACGGGTGCCGCTCGGCTACCGTACCTAACTCCTGCAAAAACTCCGAGACATCCTTGACCTTGTCGGAGAACGCCTGCGCCCTCTCGGCGTACTCGGGGTCATCACGCAGCAGGTAAGCGTAATCCTTCATCGTCGAGCCGCACCCGGCGGCGTTGACCACCACGTTGTCAAGGTTCTCCTTCTCGAAGGTGTCTATGGTTTTTCTGGCGAAGCGGAGCGACTCCTCCTCGCGCCCGGCATGCGTGCTAAGAGCGCCGCAGCAGCCCTGGTTCTTGGGCGCAACGACCTCGCAGCCTTCGGCGGCGAGGACCCGAACGGTCGCGGAGTTGATCTGTGAGAAGAAGACCTGCTGCACGCATCCGGTGAGGACGCCGACCCTCTTGCGCTTCTCGCCGCTTGGGGAGGTTTGCTCGGGGACCTTCTCTTCCTTCCCCAAAGTCGGCATGAGGGCCTCCATCGCCCGCATGCGAGCCGGAAGCCGGCTCATGACCCCGGCCTTCCTGAGCTTCTTGTCGAGGCCGAAGCGCTGGTAGAGGCGCAGGGGACCGGCGGCGAGCCTGAGGCGGCTGCGGTAGGGGAAGAACTTGAAGATCATCTCCCGAAACGCCTTGTCCTCGGGGGCGCGCTCGTAGCGGCGCTCAACCTGGGCGCGTGTAGCCTCTATGAGCTTGTCGTACTGCACACCGGAGGGGCAGGCGGTTACGCAGGCCATGCATCCCAGGCACAGGTCGAAGTGCCTGACCATCGTGTCGTTCATCGACTCTTCGGTGAGGCCCTTGTTCATGAGGTAGATACGCCCGCGCGGGGAGTCCATCTCCTCGCCGAAGAGCACATACGTCGGGCAGGTCGGCAGACAGAAGCCGCAGTGGACGCAGTCGTCGATGAGGCCCTTGTCGGGCGGATGATGGTCGTCAAAGGCCGGGAACGTCACGTCCCCGCTCTCGGGCCGGCCCTCGCCCACGGTTTGTTTTATGGGCCCATGGGTCGAGGCGCGGGTACTCTGGCCGACGTCCTGCGGGCTGCCGGCGCCTATGGCCTCCGCCATAGCCTGATCCGACGGTGCCCCCGAGGGGTCGCGGCGTCGCTCGGCGGCCGCGGTCGCGTCGTAGCGGTTGCCGGTCTGGCGTGGGTCCGGGGACCCTCCTGGGGTCTTATCAGAACCGTTCTGTTCGGTCACCTAGATACCTCCCACAAAGCGGCCCGGGTTCAGGATGCCCCGGGCATCAAATTTCTCCTTTACCCGGCGCGAGAGGCCGAGGTGATCCCCCGCCGGCCCCCACACCTCTACCCTCTTTTTCAAAGAGACGGGCGCTTTGGTCAAGACAACGCTCCCACCCCTCCTAACCCAGATCTCCCTGAGCTCCTCGATGACCCCGGCCTGCGCCTCTTCGTCGCCGCCTTCGCCCGACAGAGCCACAAAGGTGACGCCAGTCCCGGCATGACCCAAGATGCGCGGCGTTACCTCCCTACGCGAGCAGGCCCCGAGCACCGAGTCCAAGACACCCGTAAGCTCCGCCGGGGGAGCTCCTATCTTTACGGAGACCTCGTCCTCCGTCCCGGGAGCGCCGGGGCGAGTCAGGGGTCCCAAAGTATTAGCCTCTTCGTCGCTCAAAGTCCGCGTCTTCCCAAAGGACCTGAGGAGGAAATCGGCCGTCTCCGCCTGCGCCTCGACGGCGGGGGTTATACCCTCGATAAGAACAGTGATCAGCCTGGTCTCGTCGCCCCAGTGCAGCTCAAGGGCGCTCGGGACG